>NZ_CP007201.1:3000000-3175729 GCF_000568815.1 Sulfurospirillum multivorans DSM 12446 | reverse complement strand
GTGGTTATTTTAGGAATCGATCCAGGCACACGAAATTGCGGTTATGCAATCCTCAAAAAAGAGAGAAATAGTCTTGTATTAATTGAAGCAGGGCTTATCAAAATTAAAGAAAAAATTCTTCAACATCAGATTATGGAGTTGGTTGAAGGACTTGATACGATCTTTAAACAGCATACTATTGATGAAGTCGCAATTGAAGATATTTTTTATGCGTATAACCCTCAAACGGTGATTAAATTGGCACAATTTCGTGGAGCGCTGAGTCTGAAAATTTTACAAACGATTGGTAACTTTAGTGAATACACAGCGCTCCAAGTTAAAAAAGCCGTAACAGGCAATGGAAAAGCTGCTAAAGAGCAGGTTGCGTTTATGGTGAAGAAGATTTTAGGGATTAAGCAAGAGATTAAACCTTTGGACATTACGGATGCAATAGCTATTGCCATAACGCATGCCCAAAGGGTAAAAGTGAGTTAAGAGCGTTCATTGATCGTAAAAAGATACTTATGCTCTTCAGGAAGGGCATCGTAAAGCGCGTGGGCTAGATTTTGAATTTCCCAGAGTGCACTTTTATCACTGCGCAGTGTTAAAAAGTTTTGAAGGCTTCTGGCATTGACTGTCCATGTGAGTTCGGTCTTGTAGCTCTCTGGAAGGCAGTATTTTGCCTTATCGTTGCTAATGCCCTCCACGAGTACCAAACGAAGGTTTTCAAGTGCCTTGATGCTCATGGCATCGACCATCTCCACACCGGTTAAAACTAAGTACTTTGAAGCTCGCTCCACATCTTTACATGTAAAGCTCTCTTCGTTCTTTAACTCTTTAAGGGTGTAGCGTGTGGATTTAACCGAAAGTGACGCCATACGGTGCCTTGCAAGCTCTTGAAGAAGCGCACGCGATACACCTTCGATGTAGAAGTTATAGACCAAATGTTCAAGCGTAGAAGCGTGTTTAAATTTATTGCCAACGCGATCGATAAGCTCTTTATCTTTTTCACCACCTTCATCGCTTTTGTCAAAACTTTGCCAGCACGTACGAATCGCATCGGCACAAATGAGGAGGGGAGTGTAATGGTTGAGTGTGATTTTCATGTGGTTGAGTCCCAAGTTTTTTGGGACTCATTGTATTACATGTAAGCTAAAAAATTGTTATTTGAGTTGAAGAAGCGTATTGAGCATTTCATCGGCGGTGGTAATCGTTTTTGAGTTTGCTTGGTAACCTCTTTGGATAACGATCAACTGTGTAAGTGAGCGTGAAAGATCGACGTTACTCATCTCCAAAGCACTGGATTGGATGGAGCCTTTTGTTCCTGTGCTTGCTTGACCAACGGTTGCTGTACCAGAGTTAGTTGACGCAATATAGCAGTTACCGCCATCACTTTCCAAACCACTCTCATTGGTAAAGGTTGCCATAGCCACTTGTGCAAGTGCAAAACTGTAACCATTGCTAAAGCTACCGATGATAGTACCCGTTTCATCAACACTAATGCCCGATAAATCGCCACCCGCATAACCGTCTTGTGTAATACTTGAAGTACTAGAGTCATTATCAAGACTTTTAAGTCCATCAAATTGTCCCAGTGTTCCCATATTGAGGCTAATCGCTTGGTTGGCGGTTGAGCCGTTATTGGCGGTGTAGTTGAGTGTTCTTGGAGAGTAGGTTGCCAAAGAGCCATCGGAGTTAAAACTAATGGTACCTGTGACAATATTTTCAGGCGAAACGCCTGAGTTAAGCTCACCTGGTTCGGGGACAGAGATCGTCATTGACCATTCAGTACCACCTGAACTGGTCGTTCCTGTTTTAACATAATTGATTGTCAAAGTGTGTTTTGAACCCAAAGAGTCATAAATATCGGTTGTAGATGACAACGATGCCATATAAAGATCACCCGATGTTCGCGTGGTTGATCCAGAAGAGAGTGTTCCTTGAAGAGCACTAAAGATGGCGGTTAGATCGCTATTGGCAGAAACGCTATTGGTGGCATTGGTCAAGTTTGTAACGGTTAAATAAAGCCCAAAATCACCACCCGGTGTCACGGTACTTGAAGTAGAGGCAAATGCTGCAGATGAGCCTATAGGGATGGTAAGATCACTGCTCAATGTTGTGGCAGAGAGTGTGTGGGTGCCTGCTGCATAGGTTACGCCATTAATGGTAACAGCACTACTAAAGGTGTAGTCGCCTGCAGGCAGTATTGAACCACTGGAAAGGGTAATATCTTTATTGGTTAAGGCATAATTTAAAGAGGTCTCTGTAAACGTCGCTTGCGCCGTATTGGTTCCAGCAAGAAGTGCTATGGTGGTTACAGCTGGAATAAAATCAGCCGTTGTGCCTTGTGGAATTGTTACAGCACTGTCTAAAGTGATAGCTGTTGCAAATGTATGTGTTGCGCCAGCGGCGTAAGTTGTACCATTGATAGTAACATCGGTTGTAAAGATGTAATCTCCTGCAGGTAAGACAGAATCTTCTGGTAAGGTGAGTGAAGAACTTTCTAGAAGTTCATTAAATTTAACTTCTGTCACAATTTCAGTTTCAATATAATCACCATCATCCGTATTAAACGCATCTCCCGTTGGATTGGAGATGACAAATTGTCCTGAAGTATTGACGGATACAGAGGCACCATCATTAAGATCCGCAGTGCCATCTCCTGTGTAATCGACATAGAGTCTAGCATCGGTTTGCATGGCGTCTCTTAAATCTTCCGTGGTGGTAAAGGTTCTTGCAATACTATCATCATAACTAGGATTGGATGATGAAGCGGAGCTAGTATAAGTATATTGGTAAGCGGTATTAACTTCAGTGTCAGTGATTCCTACGGCACTGTTGGTACTTCCTTGAACTAATTTAATATTTTTGGTTGCGTCTGTTGTTCCGGTTGAGTTATCATTACTTAAGGTAATTTTATTGCCACTGCTTACAGTTGCTTCAACCCCCGTAGAAGCTTTTTGTGCATTAATCAAGCTTGCAATGTAAGCAGCAACATCATCATCATCTGAAGAAGAGATAGAACCACTAATCGTTGTACCATTGATCGTCATATTAATGGTGGTGGTACCGGACGTATCTGCGGTAATGTTAAAACTGGTTTTAGCCGTGGCGTAACTGACCCACATACCTTGACCTTCGGTCACGCCAAGTGCTTCACCATCAGAATCAAAAAGAACGCTAAAGTCTACACCACGCTCAATCAGATCCGAATCAGTGTCGAAAATATTATCGCCCGTATCGTCTTCATTGTGTATTTCTGTTGTTTGTCTAACACCATCCCCATTGGTATCAACCCAACCACTGTTGGAGTCAAGTGAATAGATCGATGTTTTATTGGTTCCCACACTCGTTCCCGAATCAAGGGTTGCTTTAACGGTTACTTTAGTGGTAGCACTTGCGGGTGTGGTCAGTCCTGGAGCAATGGTAATATTCGTAATAGGTGACGTTGTATCTATAAGCCCTGTATCTTCATCTTTAAGCCAACCTTGAACGATATAGCCATTGCCATCTACAAAGTTACCATCGGCATCAAATTCAAAATCGCCATTACGGGTATATTTGTACGTGGTTCCAGCATCAGGAGAAACAACGAAAAAGCCAGAGCCGCTAATGGCTAGATCGGTTGTTTTATCGGTGGTTTCGATAGACCCTTGCGAAAAAATCTTTGTGACCGTGGCAATAGTGGTTCCAAGACCAATTTGAGTTGCGTTCTGCCCGCCCAGTGTACCGGTTGGTGATGTAGCAATGGAGGTTGTTTGGCTTAAAAGCGTTGCAAAATTTGCACGAGAATATTTATAACCTGTTGTATTAACGTTTGCAATGTTGTTAGCTTCAGTATCCATTGCAACTTGATGTGCTTGTAATCCGGTAACGCCGGCCCAGAGTCCTCTCATCATAGCGTATCCTTTAGTCTTATCTTCTTAGGGGTATTTGTACTTTTTAAAAGCAATTTTTATTCCATTTTATTTTTTGTTACTTTAACGATACTTACTGCTTCATGTTGATTGCATTTTGAAGCATCTCATCGCTGGTCGTAATGCCTTTAGCACTCGCACCAAACGATTTTTGAATAATAATAAGCTCGGTGAGGGCAGTTGCAAGATCCGTATTACTGGTTTCAAGCGTTTGATTGGCAATGGAGGATCCTAAAACTGTATTTCCATCAGCATCCGTATAAAAAATAGGATCACCACTGTTAGCAGACTCTGCAAAAAGAGTTGAGGAAACTTGGGTTAAGCCTTGGTCATTTTGAAAGTGATAGACCGCAATTTTAGCAACAGCTGAACTTTTTCCATTGCTAAAGGTTGCAACGACATTACCATTTTCATCGACATCATAGGCGGTTAAGTACCCTTCTACGGAACCATTGTAATCTGCGATATTGGATTTTTCAATGCTGGTGCTTGAGATCATACCATCGAAACTACCAACGGTTCCCAGATCTAGCGTTAAAGCAGTGCCACCATTGTTGAGCGTTGGAACTGTGTTACTTGCAAGTGAACCATCACTGTTAAAGGTGAGTGCACCCGTTTGCGAATCCACAATTTCATACACTTTTTTAGTCGATTCGTTGACATAATATAAAGAGGTATCGTACGTTTTTGTACTGTCATACTCTTCGTAATAGCTGTAAATATTGGCAACAGCATTCCATGTGGTTCCCTCTTCGCCTTGTGGAACCACTTTGGTAAAGGTCATATCTAAAATATCTTTGTCTCCATCAGGCCCAATAACGGTCATCGTAAAGTGCTCTTCATTGGCAACTTCTTGGGATGTTTGAAGTACAGCCGACGTAACGGTTAGATCCGATGAGGTATTTAGCCCACTTACATCGTAATCGGAAAGAGACCATGCTAAGTTTTCATCGAGTTTGGCATTGATCGTTTGTGTTAAGCCATCTGCATCGGTTAAGGTGATAATAACAACATCGCCCTCTTGAGGGTCAAGCGCTGCTGTTGTATTTGAAACCGTACCACTGAGGTTAATGGTTCCTGTTGTGCTAGGCGTTACGGTTGAGGGATAATCCGCCGCATCCAAATCAACGTTAACGCTATCCACCGTTACGGTTGGATCAAGATTGGCGCCATAAGAGGCTTCTGTGGTTGCAACGGGAGCATAGTAGAGTATTAAAGGAAGCGCCACTTTAGTTTGGTCTCCTACATTTCCAAGTGCTATATCATCCATTTCCGTAATGGCGTAGGCCTGTAGTGTTGTATCTGTGGAACCAAATCCTTTAAGGGTCTCTGCATCTAAGGTTGTTTCTGTCATATTATCGCCACGCGTGACCATAAGATAGTTTCCATCACCATCCACAAGATTACCATTGCCATCCAGTGAAAAACTACCCGCACGGGTGTAATACGTTGTTCCATCTGCACCCAAAACACCAAACCATCCCTCACCTTCAAGTGCTAAGTCAAACGTGTTATCGGTTCCTTGAAGTGAGCCTTGGGTCATATTAAGTGCCGTGGTTTGACTGGATGCGCCCATACCAATATCATTGGTGGAGGCGGTGGAACTTGAGAGAATGCTCGAAAAAAGTGATGTGATCTCAGCTGTGCTGCTTTTAAAGCCATTGGTATTCACATTTGCAATATTATTGCCAACAACATCGATATAGAATTGGCTACTGACTACACCAGAGATGCTATTGTAAAAAGAGGTATTCATGGTCTATCCTTTTTACGATTCACTTTTTGCATAAATTTCAACGACTTCATCAATATTGTAGTAGTTTGAACCAAGTTTTAGCTTGATCACGCCATCGTCGTAGTAAACAGATTCGATTGGATAAACACCTAACACTGTTGTATCCGAAGCGCCTTCAGGGTCAATATACGTTGCACCCACACTGTAATAGCCTTCATCCACTTGATTACCCTCATCATCGAGTCCATCCCAGGTGATGGTGACAATGCCACTTTCTCCTTTGGCTTCATCGCCTAAGTCGATCGTTCTTACCACATTACCATCAGAGTCGGCAATGGTGAGTGTTCCATCTGAAATTTCATTGGGGAAGTAGACCTCAAAGGAGATATCATCGCTTCCTGTGTAGGTGATATAGTTAGATCCCAAACTTGCCATTTTACCAATGGACGAAACCGCATTAAAGGTGGTTGAGGATTGCAATTGTTCGGAGAGCTCATCCAAAGAATCGGCTGTATTTTGAGCGGCTTCAATCGATGCTAGCTGTGAAGTTTGCGTTAAAATGGTCTCTGTATCCATAGGATCAGTTGGATCTTGGTACTGTAATTCGGTGACAAGTAAGGTTAAAAAGTCATCGTTACTCAGCGATGAGGATGACGTTGACGTTGTCGTACTTGCGGTTGTTGTGCTTGAGCTTGAGCCTGAAATAAGATTTTCATATCCGGTTGTTGCCATAATAGATCCTTTTTATATGTTAGACGTATTGAGGAATGACAATCTCTAAAAGGGTTGTCTCTTCTTCACTTGATTCTGTGGTAAATTCATCTGAACTTCCACTACTGTTTTTTTGATTTTGCTGTGCTTGTTCTTTGTTGTTTTGATCGCTAAAGTTCATCTCTAAATTGGTAAAGCCCATATTGATCAGGGCACTTTTAACATCATTTTGGTTTTGCGTAAAGAGTGACATCGTGCTGGTGTTGGACGAAATCGTTACATGTAAATTGTTGCCTCTGGTTAAAAGCGTGACATCAACATCGCCTAAACTTTGAGGACTTAAGGAGAGTTCAACCTTCATAATAGGCGGTTTGTACGCATCAATCTTCTCTTGAAGATCACTTGCAAATTGATTGAGGCTCTCTTTAACCGTAGCTGTTTTGGATGTTATCTCTTGTCTGAGCGTTGTTTTAAGATCATTTTTAATCTCCAATGTGGATTGTGAATCCTCTGATGAGGTTGATGTGGTTTCACTCTCTTCACTGCTTACGATTTTTTGGCTGAGTGCAATCTCCTCTTCCGCCGCTTCATCAGAAGTTTTATCGGTTTTAAGGGTGGTTAACACACTATCAATACTCTCGTCTTCCGTTTGCACACGTTCAACAGGTACTTCATTGACACGTGTTGTGGATGTTTCCACGGAGGTATCATCGCTACTGAGGCTTGCATTTTCTGCCGTGAGTGTTTTTTTAGTTTCGTTAGCATTGGTTACTTTTTGAAGAAGCGTATCTAAAGGTTTGGTAGACGTTTCGGTTGTCTCTTCTTGAATTGCTTGCACGGTTTGTTGTTTTTCGTTTACTTCGAGTGATTCTACCTCACCATCGGTTTGGGTGCTTAAATTCTCTTTGGAGATAAGCTCGCTTAACATCGAAGATTTAGAGGATGTTTGTGTTTGAGTGGATTGTTTATCGAGCAAACTCATAACACTCGAAGCCGTTGTAGAGAGGCTTACATCACTTTGAGTCGTGCTTTGTGCGGTCGTAAGGGCTGTTTGCAAATCATCAAAAAAGTTATTTTCAGCCAGTGTTGGAAACTTGGCTTGAAGGCTTTGAGCACTTTCGGTTGAGATGGTAAGTTTTTCCAATCCAAGGTTGTATTTTTGCGATAATGCCAATAGATCGCTTACGTTTTTAACACTGGCAAATTCTTGGCGCGTTGTTTCACTCGCCACTAATTTTTCTAAACTTGAAGAGGCATTAAGTGTTGGGAAAACCGTTGCTGTTGGATCGTCTTGGAGTGTGCTTACCACACTTAAAAGGTCTTCCAATAAATGTTCATCAATGCTTTTTGCTTCGCCTTCACTGCTGAGAAGTTCAAGCGTATCATTTTCTTGTGTTGTCACAGGAAGTGCTGTTTCGCTCAGTGGTGTTTGCTCTTCTTCACTTGCGTATTGTCCAAGAATCATTGAGAAAAAACTCTCAGAAAACGAGCCATCACCGCTCTCGCTTTTCATCGCTTCTGTCGATACTGAAGCTACGGGTAGCGCGCTTGAAGCCTGCACAAAAGAGAGAAGATTTTGCATCATCATTGCCTTACAATTTATTTTAGAGATAATTTCACACTTTTAACAAGCAATACTCATTCCAGTTTTTAAAAGTGAACACTAAAAATGCTTTACATGTAATGGAATTTTGAATTTAGTCAAGAACGTGGTATAATGAAGCATATTTACTTCATCAAACTACACCAATCACGTACGTTTTATAAGATGTAAAAGTCAAAGTTTACGAGGAGAATTTTTTGCAAGAGTTTAGAAATATTGCCGTGATAGCGCACGTTGACCACGGAAAAACGACCTTAGTCGATGAGCTGTTGAAACAATCAGGTACCTACACAGCGCACCAAAAAGTAGAAGAAAGAGCAATGGACAGCAACGATCTTGAAAAAGAGCGCGGAATTACCATTCTTTCTAAAAATACAGCTATTCGTTATAAAGAGACTAAAATTAACATTATCGACACTCCAGGCCACGCCGACTTTGGTGGTGAGGTTGAGCGTGTTTTAAAAATGGTTGATGGTGTTTTATTGCTGGTTGATGCACAAGAAGGCGTTATGCCTCAAACCAAATTCGTGGTTAAAAAAGCGCTTAGCCTTGGTCTTTGCCCGATTGTTGTTGTTAACAAGATCGACAAGCCAGCGGCAGATGCAGAGCGTGTTGTTGATGAAGTGTTTGACCTTTTAGTCGCCCTTGGAGCGAATGAAGATCAACTCGAATTTCCTATCATTTATGCAGCAGCGCGTGATGGTTATGCCAAATACAATATGAGCGACGAGAGCAAAAATCTTGAGCCTCTTTTTGAAACCATCCTCAAACATGTTCCTGCCCCTTCAGGAAAACCTGAAAATCCACTTCAACTTCAAGTCTTTACCCTTGATTACGACAACTACGTTGGAAAAATCGGTATTGCCCGTATTTTTAACGGAACGATTAAGAAAAATGAGACGGTGCTACTGGCTAAAGCCGATGGCGAACAAGTACGTGGACGTGTTTCAAAACTGATCGGTTTTCACGGTTTGGAAAGAATTGATATTAACGAAGCAGAAAGCGGCGACATTGTAGCGGTTGCTGGTTTTGAAACCCTTGATGTTGGGGACAGTTTGGTTGATCCAAACAATCCGATGCCTCTTGATCCCTTACACATCGAAGAGCCAACACTTTCCGTTGTTTTTGGCGTTAATGACTCTCCGTTTGCGGGACTTGATGGCAAATACGTCACATCAAACAAAATCAATGAACGTTTAGAATCTGAGATGAAAACAAACATCGCAATGCGATATGAAAACGCAGGCGAAGGTAAATTTAAAGTCAGTGGACGTGGAGAGCTTCAAATCACGATCTTGGCTGAAAATATGCGTCGTGAAGGTTTTGAGTTTTCACTTGCGCGTCCTGAAGTTATTATCAAAGAAGAAAATGGCGTCAAATTGGAGCCATATGAGCACCTTGTTGTCGATGTTCCTGATGAATTTACGGGAACGGTTATTGAAAAATTAGGTCGTAAAAAAGCGGAAATGAAAGCGATGAACCCAACAGGTGATGGTCAAACACGTATTGAGTTTGAGATTCCTGCTCGTGGTTTGATTGGTTTTCGTGGACAATTTTTGACCGATACCAAAGGTGAGGGTGTTATGAACCACTCATTTTTAGATTTTAGACCTCTAAGTGGAGAAGTTGAACACCGTAAAAATGGTGCACTTATCTCTATGGAAAGTGGTACAGCAATGGGTTACTCACTCTTTAGTTTACAAGAGAGAGGAATGCTTTTCATTGATGTACAAATTAAAGTTTATGCGGGTATGATTATTGGTGAGCATTCACGACCGAATGATTTGGATGTTAACCCAATCAAAGGTAAGCCACAAAGTAACGTAAGAAGTAGTGGTGCTGATGAAGCGATTAAACTCGTTCCACCACGCAAAATGAACCTAGAATTAGCACTTGAGTGGATTGAAAACGATGAATTGGTGGAAGTAACTCCTATCAACATTCGTATTCGTAAAAAATACCTTGATCCAAACCAACGTAAACGTATGAGTCGCTAAGAAGTTTTTACATGTAAAGATTTTGTCGCCATAATGGCGGCAAAATCGTATCATTTCTGAACAATACAGGAGGTTTACGATGGAAACGTTTTTGGTTGTTGCAGGTCTCATTTTTCTTCTTGTCGTGTTTATGTACAACACGCTTATCTCCAAAAAAAACCAAGTCGATACTATTTACGCAGGGCTTGACGCCGTTCTTAAAAAACGACATGACCTTCTTCCCAACCTTGTCGCAAGTGTTCAAGAGTATATGGTGCATGAGAGCATCACGCTTGAGAAAATCACCGAACTTCGCACAAAAGCCATGACACACTCCCTTGATAGCCGCGAAACCATTGCTTTAGAAAAACAGCTCTCTTCCATGCTTGGCAATCTTATGGTTGCGGTAGAAAACTACCCCACGCTCAAAGCCAATGAAAATTTCTTACACCTTCAAGCAACTCTGAGTGAAGTTGAAGAGCAAATCTCTGCTGCCAGACGCGCGTACAATCAAAGTGTGAATGATTATAACAATGCGATTGAGATGTTCCCGACCAATTTTATGGCAGGGTTTATGCACTTGGAGCGCAAAGAGGTTTTTAGCATTCCTGAACGTGAACGCTCCTCCGTTGATGTGAAAAACCTTTTTCAAAAATAGGTAAGCTTTGAAACCACGTCTTGCCTCTTTGCTGGATTATTACTACGAGTCAATGTCCCCAACGCTTCAAGCATTGGAAGAAAAGCGCTTAGCCATACTCTCTTCGCTTAAAAAAGCCGCGTTGATGCTTGCATGTTTGGGCACAGTGCTCTTTTTTGTTTTAAGTCGCACGAATGTTTTCACTCCCCTGCATGCTTTTTTGCTCAGCGCCATGAGTGGTTTCCTCATCTTTATGTTTATCTATCGCCATGAACGCGCAGGGTATGACTCGTTGTTTAAAGATCTGGTGATCGAGAAGATGATCCATTTTTTAGACCCTTCGCTGATCTACGCGAAAATGGATTCCATTGATGCGCATGAATATGAGCGTAGTGAGCTTTTTAACGAAGCCTATGATCGTTTTTCGGGTAAAGATTTGGTGCGTGGCGAGATCGAAGGGGTGAAGGTTCGTTTTTGCGATTTACATGTAGAGAAAAAAGTGCGTACCAAAAACGGTAAAGAGGAGTGGAGTGACATCTTCTCAGGGCTTTTTTTTGTGGCAGATTTTAACAAAACCTTTCATGCCAAAGTGGTCGTGCTTCCCGATGTGGCTGAGCGAAGTTTGGGAATTTTAGGCACATGGTTGCAAGGCGTGAATCCAAGCAGAGGCGAGCTTATCAAGCTTGATCATGTGGCATTTGAAAAGCTTTTTGTGGTGTATGGCGATGATCAGATCGAGAGCCGCTATATTTTATCGCATGCTTTGATGGAGCGCATTGTCGCATTTCATCAAAAAATCGACAAACCTCTGTACCTCTCGTTTGTGGATTCGAAGCTATTTTTAGCCCTGCACTACACCAAACCGCTCTTTGAGCCGATATTAACACGATCATTGTTAGAATTTAAATCGATCAAAGACTATTTTGAACTTTTAATGATGATTACGAACATTGTCACTGAATTTAAACTCAATGAAAAATTATGGAGTAAACGTTAAATGTTTAATGAAAGACTACTCAAACTCTCTTTAGGTTTTATTTTTTTGTTGATTCTTCTTGGATTTGTTACAATTAATTATATGCTTAAAGACGATAGCAATCAATCTTCATACGAAAAAACTCCCTCAACGCAGGCTAACAATCTCAGTAAGAATACAAAAGAGCTGAGCCTTGATACGATTTTTATTAACATTAAAGCGCAAAAGTATAAGATTTTAAAAGCCGATATTGCGTTGGTTTTGAAAAACAATGCGACCAAAAAAGAGCTTCAAGCCAATATGGACAATGTGCGCAATGCTGTTTTACAGTATCTTAGCACCATGGATGCCAATGGTCTTGAAACGCTGAATGGTAAAGATCGCCTTAAAGAAGAGTTGATCGAGATGTTAGAAGAGACATTTGGGTATGAGATCGAGACGATTTACATTAAAAACTTTATTCTCTCTCCTTGAAAAGCATCAAGCTTCCAAAAGCGAGCAGTGCCACAAAACTGGCATACAAATAAAGATACTCCCCATAAAAATAGCCCGCCAGCAACGCTCCCACAAAACCTCCCAGTCCAAATGAAAAGCCATAGTAAAATTGTCCCGCAAGTTTTTTATGCGCGTAAAGTGAGTACAAAAGGCTGAGCGCTGCGGTGTGATGCAGGGCAAAGCTAAAGGCATGCAAGGATTGTGAAGCATACGAAATCCACAGTGATGAGGGAAATAAAAAGAGCAAAAACCAACGAAGGGCTGTTGCTAAAACACCCAGTTTGACAAGCGATAGAAGGCTAAAACGCTTAAGTAAAGGGGATTGAAAATAGAACAGCACAATCTCACAAATAACACCAAATGCCCACAAATAGCTTGTCGTTTCAAGGCTGATGCCGTGCGCCGTTTCGTAAATGGTAAAGAAGTTATAAAATCCCCCAAAACTGACTTGCATCAAAAAAAGACTGATCCACAAATACTTTACATGTAAGAAGTTAAAAGGCGCTTCGCTCGTGACAGTTTCGGCTGTAAAGTGAACATTGTTTTGCGTCAGCCAATAGGCAAAAAAAGCGGTCAGACTGATGGCTAAAAGCAGATAATGCAAGCCATTCATATAGTTTTCAAAGTGGCGCGCTAAGATGATGCCAATCAGCATAAAACCGATGGAACCAAACAGGCGTGATCGTCCAAAGCGTTCTTTTTGCAAATGCTCCATCGCATAGGTTTCAATGTACGGCAAAATCATGCCAAGACACGCACCCAGAAGCATATTGGGGAGCATAAAGAGGTAAAAGTGATGAATGGTCGGGTAGAACAGCAAAATGGCAAGCAGAGCCCCACAAAGCGCTGTATAAAAGACCTTTTGGGTAAGCTCAAAATGTTTGAGAAAGAAAAAGGGGACAAAAAAACGCATCAAAGGCGCTAACGCAAAGATGGCTCCGATTTGAGGCGCGCTGTAATCAAGTGTTTGTAAGATTTTAGGCATAAAGATGACATACACACTGGTAACAGAAAAGTAGGCAAAGAAAAAACCAGAGATTTTAAAAAAGATCATTTAGGAATGGGAGCCGTTTGACTCAAAATATCATACAGCGCGAGTTTGTCTTTGCGCAAGAGGGGTACAAAAAGTCCAAGGATACTCATAGCCGTGAGCAGAAGCAGGACATACCGCAGCATGAGTTGCGTTAATGTGGGACGTTGTCCTGTCTTAAGATCGATCAGTAAAAGATCGTACGCTTTGTAGCCAGGGGTTTGAGCGTTTCGTTTGAGAAAGAGGGTCGTGAGAAAACCATAAGGAATCAAAATAAGAAGCCAGCCTTGCAGCATGTGTGCCGCAAAGCCTTCGCGCGAACCGTAAATCAGGTAAAAAACAATGTACAAAATCGGCATCAAAAGCATAAAAGAGTCGACGACAAAAGCTTTGAGGCGTCTTTGAAAGGGTGCGATGGTAAAAAGAGGCAAAGCGCTTTTATGCTCTTTTTTGCCCCCTTTTTTAGTCTCTCTCCACCGCATTAAAGCTTAGTTTCCTCTGCTACCGGGTTTGATCGCTACGCTTCCCTCTTTACACAAAGGGCATTCACTTGGCTCGTAAATGTCAAATTCAAAATCAGCCAATGCGAAAAAGGGTGCGTCGTTTGGAAGTTTACATGTAGACTTGCCCACAAGATCGCTTCCCACACGTTTACAAAAACCACGGTTCGCAAGGGCTGCAAATCCAACGATCACACCACCCATACTTTCAGCAATGTTTGCCGCTTCTAAAGCAGAACCACCGGTTGTGATGATGTCTTCACAGACCAAAATTTTCTCACCTTTTTTGACTTCAAAACCTCTGCGAATCGTCATCTCACCGTTCACACGCTCCGCGAAAATGAAGCGTTTACCAAGGGCACGTGCAAGCTCGTAGCCTGCTAAAACGCCACCCAGCGCTGGGGAGCAGATGGTGTCGATCTCTACGTTGGAAGCGTTGATCATTTTCGCCAATTCAACGGCTAACTGCTCTGCAACTCTAGGATCTTCCAAGACTTTCGCACTTTGAAGGTAATAGCGTGAGTGTTTGCCACTGCTGAGTAAAAAGTGTCCCTCTAACAGGGCATTGGCATCTTTATAAATTTTTTCAACTTGCATATTTGCCCTTAAATTTTTAGGAGTTCAGATTCTTTTTCTCTTACGAGCTCATCGACTTTTGAAACCGTTGCATCGGTGATTTTTTGCACTTCGTCTTGTCCTTTTTTAGAACCGTCTTCCGTGATAATCTTGTCTTTTTCGAGTTTTTTCACTTGGTCATTTGAGTCTTTACGGACATTGCGAATCGCAATTTTGGCTTTATCGCCCATTGCTTTGGCTTGTTTAGCACCCTCTTTACGCTGGTCTGTTGTCATTGGAGGGAAGAAAAGTTTAATGGTTTCGCCATCGTTATTCGGATTGACCCCGATGTTGGCCTGCATGATCGCTTTTTCGATCTCTCTGAGCATCTTTTTCTCCCACGGAGAAATCGTAATCGTCGTTGCATCGGTGGTTAAAACAGTCGCTACTTGGCTAAGACCTGTTGGTGTTCCGTAGTAATCAACATGAATGTTGTCTAAAATGGTCGTAGAGACCTTACCACTGCGAATCGTCATAAAGTCGCGTTTGAGTGCCGCGATACATTTTTCCATATGCTCTTTTTGTTCAGCATAGATTTTACTGAGTTCCATATTTATCCTTTACAAGTAGTTTCGTTGAAATTGTGTTGCCCACGGAGACAATGATCCGTGTGCGCTCTTTGGTGAGTATTTTATTGATCTGAGCTTCAAAAACGCCATCGCTTAAACTGACCTCAAAATAGCCCTGTTCACTGATGTAGATGCCGCCTTTTTGTGCGGTGGTGTGTGCCTTTACATGTAAAGAGGTAAGTTTGCCATCTTCGAGCAATACACTAGGCTTAAACCATGTGGTTTCAAGGGCTTTGTACTTTAAAAATCCCTCTAAATTACTCTTGCCAACCAACGCGGAGCGGTCTAAATCAAGCGGATCGCTAAAGCTCGCAACCGCGCCCATATTTTGGTTCACAATCGCTTCAAACCCATAGCTTTGCGCGATGGCTTTCACACGCGGACTAAACTCACCAAACGGATAGGAGAAGTAGCGCGGTTTTATGCTAAGGCGTTTTTCAAAGAGGTTTAAGCCTTCATCAAAATCTTTTTTAAGCGCTTCGTTGCTCAGTTCGGTCATGTGCGGATGGTTCAGTGAATGAAACTCTAAAGCGCCGTACTTAGAGATTTCACGAAGCTGTTCCCAGCTCATATAATCGCCATACTTTTGCTCCGTAGCTCCCACATAAACGAACATCGAAAAGGGGTAGTTGTACTCTTTAAAAAGGGCTAAACCATGCTCATAAAAACTTTTGTAGTTATCATCAATGGTAAGAACGACCCAGTTATCGGGGATGGGCTCTTTAGCGTGAAGGGCGTTAACCAGTTTTTCAAGGGGTATCACTTCGTAGCCATTTTTTTTGAAGAAGTCAAACTCTTTGCGAAGCTCTTCGAGCGTTGTATTGGTCGTGGGGTATCTGGCATCGTTAAAACGATGGTAGATGAAGATATGGGCATCGGCCCATACCATCACACTGAGACACACCACAAGCCAAAAAGATTTCATGCTGATTATTTAGACGTTGGAGCTTCAGGGGCTGCTGGTGCTGTTGTCGCAGGAGCTGGAACACTTGGTACAACGCTTTTTTCGATTTTAATATCTTCAGCAATCGATACTTTTTTATCTTGGTTGTAAAAATAACCTAATGTGAGCGTATTTGCAATAAACAAGATTCCTACAATAAAGGTGAATTTTGCCATGAAACCTGCTGGTCCTTTTGCACCAAAAAGAGATTCATTGCTTCCACTGTAAGCGCCAAGACCGATAGAGGAGCTTTTTTGAAGCAGTACAGAAACAGTTAAAATAGCGGTTAATACAAATTGTAAAACCAATAAAACGGAGGTCATAAGGGAAGTCCTTTGTTTTTTAAATAATGTAGAACTAAGGATTATACCCAAAACGGGTTAAAAAATCGTTAAAGTGACTTTTGCGTCCTTAAGGCTTCTCAAAATCAAGGACGATCTCATCGATGCTACGCTGTGGTAAAAACGCTTTGGCGTATTCTAAATAGGTGCCTGATGTGTAGAAAAATTTCACAAGATCGACATCAAGTTCACCCTCTTTTGCCATGGCATAGAGAATTTTCATCGCCACGGAGAGGGGCATGCCTGCTTTATAAGGTCGATCACTCGCCGTGAGGGCTTCAAAAATATCGGCAATAGCTAAGATACGCGCTTCAAAGCTGATTTCATCGCCTTTGAGCCCTTGGGGATAACCTCTACCGTTGAGCTTTTCATGGTGGTTGCCTGAAATTTGAGGAATTTGGCGGTATTTTTTAGGAAAAGGGAGACGGTTTAAAATATCGACGCTGAGTTTGGCGTGGGCATTGATAATTTCGCGCTCTTCAAACGTGAGCGTACCATTTTGTGTGCTCAAATGATGCGCTTCATCCTTGCTTAAAATCGTGTAGGTCTCATCGCCAATCTGCCACGTTTGCGTTGAAAGGGTTTGAATCTGCGTTACGGCTTCCTCGCTAAGGGGCGTATCGCCTTTATTGCTTGTTTGGATGAGTTTGGACGCAGCATGCAAGGTTGCAATTTTTTCTTGATACTGTGTTTCAAGCGAGCTCACATTTTCCTGTTGGTTGCCTTCTAAAAGGGCAAATTTATCTTCCAAAAACTTTACATGTAACGCTTTTTCGATCATCTGAATGCGGCTTTCGACAAGCTCAACGCGGTCAAACAAGGTTTGGAGTTTCGTTGCTTTATCCATCACATGTTCAGGCGTTGCAAGTTTGCCTATATCGTGCATGAGGGCGGCAAAATTGATCTGTTTGATCTCATCACTGCTGAAGTGTTTGTGTGCGTAGACGTTCGTGTCGTGGTTAATCGCTTCAGCGAGCATAACACTCAGCTTGACCATACGTTTGACGTGTCCTGCGGTGTAGGGCGATTTCTTGCCGATGGCAAAAATGATGCTTTTCAAAAAAGATTCCAAAAGCGTTTCAAGCCCTTGAATTAGGGAAGTGTTGGTGATGGCAATGGCGGCTTGAGATGCCAGTGAGAGGGTGATTTTTTCATCTTCATCATCAAATGAGATGACGTTATGGTTTTGCACATCCATTTTATTGAGCAGCTGTAACACGCCGATGATCTCTTGTTCGTGGTTTCTCATGGGAATGACCAACATGGATTTGGAGCGATACCCTGTTCCTTGATCAAACGTTTTCGTGCCATCAAAGGAAAATCCAATGGCTTCATACACATCAGCGATGCTAATCAAACGGTTTTCAAGTGCGCAGGTGACGGCAACCATCGCTTTATTGGGTGCGCCATTTTCAAGATGCAACGGCAGTGGTGGCCATGTGATTTTCTCACCCGTTCCTCCCATTTTGATCTCCAGTGAGTCGGTTTGCACCACTTTGAAATGGAGGTGCTCTTTTTCTAGCAGATAGAGCGTTCCTCCATCGGCGTGCGTGAGATTTTTAGCTTCGGTGACGATCATCTCTAAGAGAACATCAAGGCTTTCACTTGCCGAGAGGGCTGTGCCAATTTCGGTGAGTTTTTGAACGCGCTCGTCATTTTTTGGAGTGTTTAAAGGACGATGCAGTGTACCAGAAGAGAGCTCAATCCTCTCGCCATCACGCAAGACCATCTCTTCTTTAATACCAATCTCACCAAGTTCTTGAATAATCAACGCCGCATGAAGTGGTTTGAGATGGTTGATGTAGAGTTTCAAATCAGTGCGGGTAAGCTGTTTTAACGCATGTTCAAGAAACTGGGGCGTGAGGTGTTTGCTCTCGGTCGCAATTTTGACAAAGTGGTTGGGGAACGAAACATCGATGATGAGCGCTTTGATGGAGGGCGTTTCATTGAGCTTTTGCCAAAGCGCTTCGTTGTGGAACGTGTCGCCTGAAAAAAGCACACTACTTCCGTTTTGTTCGATGATGTAACCGCAACACGGCACGGTATGGTTGGCTAAAAATGGGGTGAGCGTGATGCCCTCTTCAATGGTGTAGGGTTGATTGGGCTCTATTTCAACATAGGTGAGTGCAGGCGTGGTGGAATTTGGCAGATGGATTTGACTAAAATCGGGCCAAAGAACGTCATTAAAAAGATGCTTTTGTAAGGCTTCAATGGTGTGAGCAAGTCCGTAGAGATAGAGCGTTTCAGTGCGTTTGGTAAAAAAATGGTCGATCAAAAATGCCGTGTCGATGACGTGATCTAAATGGGCGTGGGAGAAAAAAATACGGTTTACATGTAAAGCCTCTTCGCCTAGTGCGTACATAATATTACCTGCATCTATTAACGTATGGTTATTGACCTGAATGCAGGTGGTAAAGGCGTTTTTGGACCTGCTTCCTTGAGCGCCTAAAATGCGAATAAAACTCATACTTATCCTTTAGTCGTGTGTACAAAGACACCGTTAAATGCAAGAGGTGGGAAGGCGATGTAATGCGCACAACGCTCAGCGTAGATGCCATAAATGGCTTCATTGGTTTTATTCTCTCTTTGATTTAGTGCTTCAAAACAGGTGAGCGCTTCAGCAAAATGCGCCTCTTTGTAAAGGGCAATCGCTTCGTGGTGAAGTCTGAGCTCTTCTTGGAGTGCTTCATAACTGACTTCGTAAAGTGGCTCTGTTTGTGGCGCATCAAAGTCGTGAACCTGCCACACTTCGATCGGCTCATGTTTGCCTTTGACGGTCACCAAATCTAAAAAGCGAAAGAGGTAAGCACCTTTGAGTTTAGCTTTGGTGAAATGCGAAATGGTAAGGTGCGAAATGGTAAGGTGCGAATGGTAGTATTTGCACAGCGACTCAAGGCGCGAGCCCAGATTGATCGCATCACCAATGACGGTATAGTCGCTGCGACTGCTTGTTCCCATCTCGCCTACAATGGCAACACCCGTGTTAATCCCAATGCCAATGTCGATGATAGGCATTTTGTGTGCCTCAGCCATCAACGCGATGGGTGCAAACTCAGGATTTGCCTTGAGCTTGGCATTAAGCGATGTGAGATGATGGAGCTGTTCGAGTGCGGCATGGACGGCTTTATCGGCGTGATCTTCCATGCTAATGGGTGCATTCCAATACGCCATAATCGCATCGCCAATAAATTTATCGACCGTGCCACCACTGCGAATAATAATCTGACTCATCGGGTCCATATAGGCATTCATCAGGTGAAACAGCGACTTTGCATTGCCCGCTGCTTCGGAAATCGCGGTAAACCCTCGTACGTCAGAGAAAAAGATCGTGATCTCTTTTTCCACGCCTTGTAAGATGTCATCCTCGCTTGCAAGAATGTTATTCATAACCGCAGGGCTGACTTTACTGGCAAATTTATGTTTGATCAGCTCTTTTTGCTTGATCTCTAGAAAATAGTTGATCGCTTGTCCGATGATAAAAAGAGTGTTGATCGCACTCAGTGGCAAAAGGGTATTGAATAAAATTCCTTGATACACCATGCTGTAGTAGTGGGTTAGAACGATGATCAGATTGAGTGCGATGAGCGCCAGAAAGCTGAAAAAAGCACTCGGAAGAAGCAAAATGGAAAAGGTGATGAAACAGAACAGGACGATGCTCAAAAGATCAACCCCACGCGTCCAGATTGGTTTGGCAATGTAGTCTTGATGCAAAATGTTATCAATTGCGTTGGCATGCACCTCCACACCCGCATAAACGCTATCAAACGGGGTACTTCGCAGATCCAAAAGTCCTGCTGCCGAGGTGCCTACAAGTGCGATTTTATCTTTTACATGTAAAGCATCAACGGTGTTGTTGTAAATATCAATCGCCGAGATGTATTCGTAGCTGTGTTGACTGCCACGGTAATTCACCATCAAGCGTCCAAAAAAATCGGTGGGAATAAGATGCTCTCCCATCTCAATGTGGCGAAGCCCACTTTCGTCGTAAACAATGCGAATCTTTTTTTCTCCCAGCGCAATACGCGCCATTTCAAGGCTGAGTGAAGGGTAGAGCACTCCATCGTACTCCATCACCAAAGGAATACTACGCACAATCCCGTCGCTATCGGGAATCGTGTTGAAATAACCACTCGAATACGCCTGTTTTTGAACTTCTGGAATATTCAAAATGGCGCGGTAGGGTTTGATAAGCGATGAGTGGGCTGGGCGGTTTTGCTCGATGATAATTGCCGCAGATTTTGGGTGACCTTCTGGCGCGATGGAATCAGGCATAAGCGCAAAAACATAGCCCACCACGGTGGGTGTTTCCGCAATGGTTTGAGCAAAAATAGCATCGTAATCGGGTACATCTTTGTGCGGCAATCCAAGCTTGGCTAAAACCTTTTGGGGTGAGCTGCTATCCGCCTCAGCAAACACAACATCGAGCCCAATAATCGCAACACCAAGGTCGGAAAGGTTTTGCAGCAGTTTTGCCATTTTATCCCTGCTCCACGGCCATTGCCCGAGCGCTTTGAGACTCTTTTCATCAATGTCGATGATCACAATGTTCGCATCGCCTCGTAGTTCTCCACGGCTTTCAAGCATCAAATCTTTGATCTTATGTTCAAACGGTTGCCAAAAATGGTTCAACGAGAGATAGCCTCCAATGCAGCCAGCCATCACGACAAATGTAAAAAGAAGTTGTATGAGGCTTTTTTGCATGGTCTAAAATGTTCCTATAATGTTTGTAAGTGCCTAGAGTGTATCGCACGTCATTTAGCCATCTTTCCGCGCTCGTTTGAGTGTGCTCCCTAATTCTATGAAAAGATTTCTTAAACTACTATTGGCACTTCTTCTTCGCTTTACATGTAAAGATCAAACAGTCATTTTTTAGCCATAGGAGGGTATACTTTTCCAAAAAAGAGTGGATATCCCAACCGCAATGATCGCACAACATACCAAAGAATTTTCCAAAAATGCCCATTGTTATGATGACCATACCGCGTTGCAACAAGAGATCGCGCGTTATTTGATTGCGCAGATTACTTCAAAGCCTCAAACCATTTTAGATTTGGGGTGTGGCAGTGGGGCTATTTTTAAAAATATTCCTTGGGAGATAACGCATTTTACAGGTGTGGATAGTGCGCAAGGCATGTGTGACCTGCATCCTACAGGTAAAGAGGTTGAGATTTTCTGTGAAGACTTTGAATCGTCTGCACTTTTCTCTCGCCTCAACCCACCGTTTGATCTTTTGATCTCCTCGTCTGCATTGCAATGGGCAAGCGATATTGAGGCGTTAATCGCCAAAATGAGTCTTACATGTAAAGAGGGCGCGTTTGCTATTTTTACCGATAAAACCTTTGAAAGTATCTACCATGTAAGCGGGCTTCCCTCGTTCTTACCTAACGCCAAAGCATTGATACATCTGTTTGAAAACTTCTTTACATGTAAACATGAAATCAAAACCTATCGCCTCTTTTTTGATGACAATCTCTCCGCCTTTCGTTACATCAAAAAAAGTGGTGTGAGTGGCGGAAAAAGACGTTTGAATGTAGCACAAACCAAGGCGCTCATTCAAAATTACCCGCACGCCTACCTTGAGTTTGAGGTTCTTTTCATTTGGGGCACTCCCTCAAAAGCTTAATTATATAAATTAGTTATTATAGTTATAATTGTAAAAAATATTTAACTATTATTCTGACGTAATTATAATTCGTTTTACTAATTATAATTATTAGTAAAATTAACAAAAACCCCGATAAAATAGATATTTAGTTAAATAAACTTAAACAAAATAGACTACTTATTTGCCTGTTTTTTCATAAAAAGTGAAAAAATAATTTACTAAATGTCAATTAAAATTAACTTTTTACCCTCTTTTGAGAAAAAAATTTTATTTTTTTTCAATCTTTATCTTTCGACAAATAGGGCATTTGCACCTCATATCCTATTCTTAGGGCAATCTGTCTTCGAAAATGTAAGTTATTTATAAGATTTAACCTTTACAATGGAGTTATAAAGACGTACTTTTTGACACCGTTTGAAAGTACGAAACTTAAAGGCAAAAGAGAACAAGGAGACGCGATGAAAGTAGAGATCTCACGAAGGAGATTTCTTCAAGGGAGTGTGGCGATGTCTATCGCAGGTGGAGTGAGCATCAGTTCCTCTTCCATGATGGCAAGCGCTGCAACCCCCGCCAAAAAAGTTGGCAATGAAGATAAAAAGATAGCAACGCTGTGTGAAATGTGTGTCAATAAATGTGCTGCCATTGCGCATGTTCGCAATGGTGTCGTTGAAAAACTCGATCCAAACCCACTGTTCCCCAAATCGCGCAATATGCTTTGCGCACGTGGAAATTCGGGCATTCAAGCTCTGTACGATCCTGATCGACTCAAATACCCGTTGATTCGCGATGGTGAAAAAGGAAGTGGTAAGTTTAAGCGCGTCAGTTGGGACGAAGCCTATGCTTACATCAATGAAAAACTCACCAAAATCTTGGATGAAGAGCAAGATAACCGCTCCACAGTCGCCTTTTGTGCCGGCGAAGGTATGGCTGAACACACCTTTAAAAGCTTCTTTACGATGTTTGGCTCTTC
Source organism: Sulfurospirillum multivorans DSM 12446 (assembly GCF_000568815.1). Classification (NCBI taxonomy): domain Bacteria; kingdom Pseudomonadati; phylum Campylobacterota; class Epsilonproteobacteria; order Campylobacterales; family Sulfurospirillaceae; genus Sulfurospirillum; species Sulfurospirillum multivorans. The sequence goes on along the minus strand of NZ_CP007201.1, from coordinate 3,153,127 downwards.
GCATTTTCTCAACCACGCAAGTCTCTGTTTAGCCACAACGGTTTCTGGGTATTCACTGACCATTGGAGGGTATGGCATTGCCGATTTGGACAACGCCAAGTATGTCATTATGGCAGGAGCCAATCGTGCGGAAGCGATTGTAACACCTGACACGATGGACATGTTTAAACGCACCAACGGAAGAGGGGCTAAACTCATTACGGTTGATCCTCGTTTTACCAACACTGCTGCAAAAAGTGATAAATGGCTTGCCATCAATGTGGGAACCGACTTAGCCTTTGTCTTGGCACTCACCTATGTTGTCATCAAAGAAGAGCGTTACAACAAGGCGTTTGTGGAAAATTATTTCAATGGCTTTGAAGAGTATAAAAACCACATTTTAAACAATAACTACACGCCTGAATGGGCGGAGAAAATCACAGGTATTAAAGCCAAAGATATTTATGAGGTAGCGCGCGATTTTATGGCGCATGCACCACAATCCATTTACTATCAAGGTCGCCGTACCACATGGTCTAAAAATGACTTCCAACTTCGTCGCGCTCAAGCGATCTTTTCAGCCCTTGGTGGCGGTGTCGATGTCAAAGGGGGTATCTGTTTTGGTAAAACCTTGCCACTTATGGAGCACGATGTCGTTGCCCCAATGTACGCCCAAGCCAAACCACGCATTGAAAAAGATGAAGCAGCCGTTGTGGGCGGTTCTGGTTCATGGGTTGCGTTTCGCAATATGGTTTTGGAAAATCGAAGTCCTTACCCGATTCGAGCACTTTTTAACTACAAACATAACCCAATGCAAAATATGCCCAACAATGCTAAAACAGCAGAGTTTCTGAAAAAACTAGACCTTGTCGTCACGATCGATACGATGCCAAGCGATACGGTGATACTCAGTGATGTTATCTTACCTGAGTGTACTTATTTAGAGCGCACCGATCCTGTCGTTTCGTACGGTGGCATTGAGCCTTCCATCGCGCAACGCAACAAAGCGATTGATCCGATGTTTGAGAGTAAACCTGTGATGGAAATCATGCGAGGGCTGAGTGCAAAGCTTACCAAACCGCTGTTTGAAATTACGAAAAAATACGACGAAGATGTGCAATCAGCGATTGAAGATGATGATGAAGAGACCGTCTACGCAGAGTTTGATCTGACAAAACCGTTTGCGCACGATCAAGCAGAGCTCAATGTCAATGCCGTTGCCAAGTACGAAGGTGCTGCTGATATACTTAAAGAAAAAGGCGTTTTCTATCCCAATATGAATGAGTATTTCAAAAAAGTGGGTGTGAATGACTATGAGTATTATCCTGAGCATAAACGCGCCTACTCGGTACGCAACATGAAATTCAATACCCCATCAGGCAAAATTGAGTGTTCTGTTCCTGCTCTTGCTAAAAAAGGAATCGATGCGATGCCTGTTTGGAAAAGTGAATACGAGATGGCAATTCCCGCAGGAAAATTTCGCTTTATCACCGGTCGTCATGCACAATTTACCCAATCAGGCACCTCCAATAACCGCCTGCTTCTCAATCTTGTGCCTCAAAACTACGCGTGGATCAATAAACGCGTCGCTGAAAAACTGGGCATTAAATTTGGCGATAAACTTGAAGTTGCGAGTAAAGTCGGTAAAACAACTATTAAAGCGTATCCGACAGAGAAAATTGGACCCGATACCCTCTTTTTTGTACACGGCTTTGGTGTGTACTCAAAAGCGCTGAGTCTTGGGTACAACAATGGCGGTAATGACGCGGCTATTATAGAAGATGGCATTGAACCGATGCACGGATCAACCTGTCTTCACGACACCATCGTAGAAATTAGAAAGGTTTAATCATGGCACGTTATGGAATGGCACTCAACTACAAAAATTGTATTAATTGTAGAGCATGTGAAAGTGCATGTAAAGAAGAGAATGGCGTTTTACTTTTACCCGATCATTACCGTATTTGGGTCGGCTTTAAAGAGGCGGAGGGTGAGTTCCCGAACATCTCTATCGCTTCACAAACCTATCATCCGAGTCAATGCCAACATTGTGAAAATGCACCGTGTCAGCAAGTCTGTCCTACTAATGCAACCTATTATGGCGAAGGTGGTATGGTGATGGTGGATCCGACGAAATGTATTTTGTGTACCTATTGTATCAACGCATGTCCGTATGATGCGCGTTATGTGGATAATCGAACCAACACGGTTGATAAATGTACCTTCTGTTCCGACACCCGTTTAGCTGCAGGCGAAACAACCACCGCCTGTCAAGCAACCTGCCCAACAAAAGTTCGGGTATTTGGTGATTTGGACGATCCAAACAGCGAGATTTCTGTATTGCTTGCTAACAAAGAGTACCGTCAAGTGAAAGAGCACTTGGGTACGAAACCAAAATTATTTTATATCTTGTAGGAGTTTATGATGCAAACACTCTCTTTGAAAAAACTCTTTAATTTTGAAAAAACACCCCTAAATGTGGTGATGGCAGTGACAACCGTAGCGCTTCTTGCCGCTTTTATGGCAGGTGCGGTTGCCTATATCTTACACGGACATCATGTTTACAATGTCACGAGACAACATCCGTGGGGATTACTGATCGCGATGTACGTTTTCTTTGTAGTCTCTAGCACAGGTTTGTGTATTATCTCCTCTATCGGACACGTTTTTGGTATTCCTGAGTTTCAACAAATCGGTAAACGAGCGATCGCAGGTGCTATTATCACGATCAGTTCAGGTTTCGCAGTTATTGGTCTAGAAATCGGTCACCCGATGACGATGCTGATTTACAACGTCCTAACCCCAGGTTTGACTTCGGCTATTTGGTGGATGGGCACACTTTATGGACTTTATCTGACCTTTATCTGTTTAGAGTTTTTCTTTTTAGCGATTAAGGTGAATCACACCTTTTCTAAAATCTTTGGTATTTGTGGACTTTTAGTGGGTCTTGCCGCACACTCTAATCTTGGCGCTGTTTTTGGCTTTTTGGTTTCACGTCCTTCTGCCAACGGTGTTTTTTACCCTGTCTATTTTATTCTCTCAGCGATGATCACAGGGTGTTATTTGATCTTTTTAATGTATGGGTTTCGTTATAAAATGAATTTTCCTGAAAAAGTAAGCGTGATGCTTGTGAAACTTTCAAAAATTTTAGGCATGCTTTTAGCCGTATTGATCTTTTTTGAAGCATGGAAAATTTTAACCGCATTGTATGGTGATATGCCTGAACGTGCTGCAACTATTTTTCATGCGATTAAACACCCCAATTTCTGGTTTGGTGAGTTGATTTTAGGTATGTTGATACCGTTTACCGTTATTTTAGTGAGCAATGCAAAGGCGATTAAAGCCACCGTTTATGCCTCTATAACAGGTATGGTGGGCATCTTTTTTATGCGCTATGATTTGGTGCATGACACATTGCTCTATCCTATGACAACGCTCAAACGAGCCGAATACCAAGTCGCTCCCACCTTTGTGGAATATTTTCCCTCAGCGGCAGAGTTTGCCATAGGGTTTGGCGGTATTGGTTTAGCGCTGTTTTTATATTATGTTGCCGATAAGGTATTTAATTTGGATGAAACCACTCAGCATTAATGTATTAAACCCGAAAAAGGAGAGAGAGAATGAGACTAAGAGTAATAGCGAGTAGCCTGATCGTAGCAGGATTGCTACTAGGAGGATGTACGAATCAACCCGAGACAACAGGCGCAACACCGAGTGCAAAAGTGTTGAATGAACCCACGTTACATGTAAAAGGTTTGATGGAGAAATTTAAACTTGAAAATGTAGATTACGCTTACGTAAAAACAGCGATTGGTAATGGAACCAGAAGTGGCGCTAAAGCCCTCTTGATTGACGCACGTCCTAACCCAAAATACTTAGGAGGAACGATTCCTTCCAGTTTGAATATTCCTGATACCCAAATTGATAAATACATAGGACAACTGGATAAAGTCGCAAAAGATAAAGAGATTATCGTCTTCTGTGGTGGATGGGATTGTGAAAAAAGTCCAATCGTTGCAGGTCACCTAAAAAGTAAAGGCTTTACCAACGTAAAACTTTACCAAGCAGGTGAACCAGAATGGGCCAGTAAAAATTACCTTGAAGTAGGAACACCCGTCGTTGAGAGTGCCTTTAAGAAAAATAGTGCCCTCTTGATTGATGCAAGACCTTACGCTAAAACAATGGCAGAGAGTATCCCAGGAGCTCTTTACATGAATGATGAAGAGATGCCAGCCCTAATGGGACGTTTTCCTACCGATAAAAAAACACCGATCATTACCTTCTGTGCAGGCTATGAATGCCATAAATCCCATGTGGTTGCGAATAAACTCCTAGAGCTTGGATACACAAAAGTGAGTGTCTACGCAGGTGGACTCCCCGCATGGAAAGAAGCAAAACTGCAAACTACCGCAGGCGCTAAAAAAGTAGAAGTCGCTACAGCTCCTAAAAAAGATACCTTCGTAGAAGGAATTAAACTAGGAGAAGATGAAGGAACGGTAGACGGTGAATGGTATAAAGCACTGATCATCAGTGATAAGATACCCGCAAATGTGGCTGTTATCGATGTACGAAGTGCAGCAGAATATGCGAATGGACATATAAACGGGGCTATCAATATTGAAGCAGGGAAACTAAAAGCAACAGAATTGGCAGCAAAATTACCCAAAGGTAAAATGGTGATTATCAATTGTGCGACAGGAGGAAGAGCTATGGAAGCCTTCTTGAAACTCAAAGATGCCAAAGTTGATGTGAGTAAGATCTTCTACTTTGATGCGAATATCAAATGTGATACGAGCAGTAAATGTGAGATTAAGGTCAATGAACCTTTAGGTTAATAGCTTTACATGTAAAGCTGCGATCAGAGATGAAACACTCTGATCGCTTACACTAAAAGAAGTAAAACATGGTAAAATTTACAAATGTATTTCTAGGCGCTTGTGTTGCGTTTGGTTGGTTTGCACCACCTAGTTTTGCGGATGCAACAATGGGTGCAGATATTTTTAAAAAAGAGATGCTCACGGTCTGTGGTTTTAGTGGAAATGTGATGGCTAAAAAGCATACGCAAAAAGAGTGGCAACACTTTTATGAAGCAGGAACATTCAAAGCTGAGATGCTTCTTTTGTGCCCTGATGCAAAGCCATTAACCGATGCTTCCCTAAAACATCTGTACGATTTTCTCTATCATTTTGCGAACGATAGTGGCAATACGGCTTTATGTTATTGATGGATACGAGATAGATTTAGAACTGTTTAAATAGGGATGTGAATGTTTAAAGATTTTGCGAAGATAGAGACGTTTTTAACCGTTGTGCGAGAAAAAAGTTTTTCAAAAGCTTCCAGAAAGCTTGGAATTAGCCAACCTGCCGTTACCCAACAGATCAAATTCCTTGAAGATTATTTAAACATTCCCATCGTGGATCGCAAAAAAAGTGGCATTAGCCTTACCAAAGAGGGCGAAGAACTTTTTCAAGTGTTGCTCAGCCTTGAAAAGCAAATCTTGATCACGGAAAAAGAGGTACTGCGTCTGGTTAATAAAGAGATGCTCTTTATTTTGGGTGCTTCTCCTGTGATTGGAAATTATATTTTGCCTGAGTTTCTCAACGATATTCAAGAGGTGATCTCCAACCAAGTGATGGTCAAAGTCAACAGCTCCGTTGAACTAACTGAGCTTGTGGTGAACCGAAAAGTTGATCTAGCGCTCATCGAATCTCCTACCTTTCATCCCAATATTTTCTACCGTGAATGGATGGAAGATGAGCTGGTCGTTGTCAGCAGATCGCCGCTTCCTAGCACTTTAAAAAAGGAAGAGCTCTTTGGGTTGCAGTGGATTTGCCGCGAAGAGGAGTCTAATACGCGTAAAATCATTTATGAGACATTTCACAAAATAGATGTGGATTGTAAAAATTTTACGATTAAAAATATCGCTAACAGCGCAATAACCATCAAACAAACGCTTCTAAAAGCCGACATCAACGAGGCTCCAACGGTTTCCATTCTTTCCAAATATATGGTCGAAGATGATGTAAAGGCCGGAAGATTACATGTCGCCACGATCAAAGGTATCCATTTGATGCGAAAATTTTATATTTGCTACCTTAAAGACCGCATTCAAGATGCACTAATTACGAGCGCACTTGATTTTATCACCCGAAAACAAGATATTAAACCCTCAATTTAACATTACCCAAGGAGCATTGCAAACGCTCCTTGGACTCCAAACCTCTTCGTACGTCTCTTTTTGAACCACAAAGCTTTACATGTAACGATTTAACATAAAATAAAGTAAATATTTTTATAATTATAGTATATAATAGTTAAAAATAAAGGAGATAAAATGAAAAAAGTTATATTTAGTTTACCATTGCTAGCTTCATTATTGATAAGCGCTAATCCCCAGAGTCGGGCCGATTGTACGGAAGTGTTTCAAAATGAGATTACTAAAATTCTTTATGCCAACCCCGATGATAAAAATAACTCCATCGAAGCGCTGACGCAAAAAATCAATACGCTTTTAGAAGAGGAGTGCGATCTGAATGCTTCGATCCAAAAGGCTGCAGCCCAAGAGAAGAGTGCATCTTCAAATCCCAAAGAAGAAAAAGTGCTTATTTTGGATACGACTAAAAATAGCCAAGACTGTATTGAGTCGTTTCAAAATGAAATACGAGAGCTTCTGTATGAAAACGAACAGCAAAAAGGTAAAGAGAAGCGTGTGCGAGTTGTCATTAAAGGTGATGGTGCGAACTGTACTAAAGAACCAGGTGAAAAATAGATACTTCACCATCAGAGGCTAACGTCTTTAGCCTCTTTCTGCAACCTTTCCTCTCTTAACGGTATCTTAGAATATTTAAAAATAGGTATAAAAATTTCACAAATGTCATTATTTTTTTACTAAAATCAAAAAAACAACATTTTTTTTTACTAAGTTAAATAAAATTATAAAATTCTTTTATTTTTTTTATAAGCGATTGCATCGGAGTTTCGTCTTTGTATTAATTTGTTTAACTTATAAATATGATTTAGTTTAATAATAATATAAAGAAACTCTTCTTACAATGTATCCATGAAATGGTTATTTCAGTAGGTTTTCTGAAACCTAATGTTTAAAAATTGAAGTGGAGAAAACGAATGAAAGTAGAGATCTCACGAAGGAGATTTCTTCAAGGCAGTGTCGCCTTGAGTATTGCAAGTGGAACGGCGTTTAGTTCGTCAACCATTCTAGCAAGCTCAAAAGAGAAACCTCAAGTGGCACTGATGAAGGAAGTTCCAACTATCTGTGAAATGTGTGTTAATAAATGTGCGGCTATCGCGCATGTACGTAATGGCATTGTGACAAAATTAGATCCCAATCCTTATTTCCCCAAATCTCGCAATATGCTCTGTGCTAGAGGAGCGGCAGGCATTCATGCCCTGTATGATCCTGATCGACTCAAATACCCTTTAATTCGAACAGGAGAGAGAGGGGAAGGCAAATACAGACGTGCGACATGGGAAGAGGCGAATGAGTATATTAAAGACAAATTGGTCAAAATTTTAGAAGAAGAGAAAGACAACCGTTCCTGTATTGGTTACTGTGCAGGTGAAGGGTTGGCAGAGCACACTTTTAAAACTTTTATGTCCGATAAATTTGGATCGTCCAATTTCCTTAATCACTCAACCATCTGTCTGCAAACCGCTGTTTCAGGCTATACGCTCACCATTGGTGGTTATGGGCAAGCGGATTTGGAAAATGCAAAGTACGTCATTATGGCAGGTGCCAATCGCGCCGAAGCGATTTTAACGCCTGACACGATGGATATGTTTAAACGCACCCGTGGACGCGGTATGAAACTGGTTGTGGTCGATCCACGCTTTACCAATACCGCAATGCACGCTGATACCTATGTTCAAATTCGCCCAGGAACCGACTTGGCATTTGTATTGGCACTGACCTATGTTGCGATCATTGACCAAGTTTACAACCGAAGTTATGTTGCCAAAAACTTTGTTGATTTTGATAAATACAAAAAACATATCATTGAGAGTGAATATACCCCAGAATGGGCAGAAAAAATTACAGGTGTTCCTGCTGCAACGATATGTAAAATTGCGCATGATTTTATGGCAAATGCGCCTCAAGCGGTTTATTACCAAGGAAGACGAACGACATGGTCTAAAAATGATTTTCAACTGCGTCGCGCCATGGCACTTTTTACAGCGCTTGGCGGTGGCATCGATGTCAAAGGTGGCATTGTCTTTGGTAAAAAACTTCCGTTGGGTGAACACACAACCACCGCTCCAATGTACGCCAACGCCAAACCTAGAATCGATAAAAATTTAGCTGCAGTTGTCGGCGCAACAGGTACATGGGTAGGTTGGCGCAATATGGTCGAAGAGGGAAAGTCACCCTATCCGATTCGTGGGATGTTTGTCTACAAACAAAACCCAATGCTCTCCGTTCCCAACTCTGCTAAAACACGCACGATGTTTGAAAAAATGGATTTGGTCGTTGTCATCGACACGATGCCAAGCGATACTGCCATGTTAGCCGATGTCATTTTGCCTGAGTGTACTTACTTGGAGCGAGAAGATCCCGTGCAGTCTTTTGCGGGGATCGAGCCTTCCATCGCGATACGTGAAAAAGTGATTGAGCCTATGTATGAGAGTAAACCGGTGAATGAAATTATGCGAGGCTTAGCCCAAAAACTTTCAAAACCGTTGTGGGAAATTACCAAAAAGTATGATGAAGATGTGCAAGAAGAGCTTGAAGATACTGATGAAAATGAGTTTTATGAAGAAAATGGTTTTGATTTAGCAGAGCCTTTTATGCACGATCAAGAAGAGACGAACAAACATATGTTTGTTGAAAAATACGGTGAAGAGGCGTGGGGAGTTTTGCGAGCGAAGGGTGTTTTTTATCCCAATATGCTCACCTACTTTAAAAAGATTGATAACAATACGTACGAATACTACCCTAAAGATAAAAAGTTTTACTCTGTGCTGAAGTTGGAAGAGGAGTACGATCCTGTTGCCTTTTTACACGATATTTGTGTCAATCCTGTGGATATTGCTGATCTTAAACGCTCGTTTAATACCCCGAATAAAAAAGTTGAATGCTTTTTGGGCAGTATGGCTGCTAAAGGCGTTGATCCTATGCCTGTGTGGAGGGATGAAGAGTATGTCAACGTTCCCGTGGGGAAATTTAAATTTATTACAGGGCGCCATGCACAGTTCACCCAAAATGCAACGCAAAATAACATCATGCTCTTAGAGTTGATGCGTGAGAATTATTTGTGGATCAATGACAAAGAAGCCGAAGCGCTAAACATCCAGTTTGGAGATACGGTTGAAGTGACAAGTCGCGTAGGGCAGGTGCAAATTAAAGCCTATCCGACAGCCAAAATTGTGCCACAGAGCGTCTTTTACATTCACGGATTTGGTGCAAAATCAGAAGGACTAACGTTTGCGCATCGTAATGGTGCGAGTGATAATGAAATTATTGAAGATACGATTGAGCCAGTACATGGATGTGCCAATATGCATGAAACACTCGTATCGATTAGGAGGGTGTGAAGATGAATTATGCAATGGCATTAGATTATCAAAATTGTATCAACTGCAAAGCGTGTGAGGTTGCATGTAAAGAGGAAAACGGTGTTCAATTGGGTGCCGATAAGCAACGTATTTGGATCGGTGTGGTGGAGGGAACCATTTTTGGTAAACCCTTCGCCAATCTCTATCCGTCGCAATGTAACCACTGTATTGATGCGCCATGCGTGAGTGTTTGCCCGACCAATGCAAGCCATTTTGCGCAGGGTGGCATTGTCAAAGTGGATGCACAGAAGTGCATTTTATGCAAAGGCTGTATGGAAGCGTGTCCGTATGATGCACGGTTTGTGGATGACACAATGGTTGCTGTGGATAAATGCACGTTTTGCGACCATCGCTCATTGGTGGAAGGCGGTACTACCGCGTGTCAAGCGACATGTCCGACCAAAGTAAGAACCTTTGGTGATTTGGATGATGAGAATAGCGACATTGTGAAGCTTTTAAAAACAAAACGTTTTTTCTTTCAAAAAGAGTACACAGGAACACTTCCAAAACTTTTTTATATTTTACCCAATGATGAAACCTATGCCAAACAGAGTGTTTCGCATAATACGATTATTCACACATGGGACGAGATTAAACCCATGTATGACCAAGCTCGCAATCGAAGGAGTACAGAATGGAGAAAATAAGGTTTGCAGGTCTTGATATTAACAAGATCAGTATCGTTCAACTGTTGCTCAATAAAACGATGCTTTTAGGCTATGTTCTTTTAGTCTTTGCATGTATTGGCATTTATGAAATTTTTGATGTACGCTATTTTAGTGCAGCCGCTAATGCGCATGCTTCAGGGCTCAATCCAACCGATCCTGCCCTTAAAGAGGCGATGCGTTTAGCCGTTTTTGGAGATGTTGGCGAGGTCAATCGCAATATCCCTTGGACGCTTTTCATTGTGAATTACATGTACATGATTTATACCGGTAGCGGGGTGATCTTTTTGGTCGCATTGGCAGAGTTGATGAATTTTAATCTTATAGCTAAAGCAGCCGCAGGTTTTATGGTCATCGGAATTTCGATGGTGTTTGCAGGACTCTTTACGATTGCAACCGATCTTAATATGCTCAATATGGTTTGGATGGTACTCACCCCGAATCTTAATGCGGGCATGTGGTTGATGTTGCCACTTTATTGCACGTATATTCCTTTTGTTTTATTTGAAATCTATCTGGTTCTAACGCACAAACGAGAGTGGGCTAAACGTTTGGCATTGCCTATTTTAGTGCTGAGCATTGGGGTTGACTTGATTGAGTATTATATTCAAGCGAAACTTTTTTCCATGAATACGGCACGTCATCTTTGGACAGAATTTCCCTTCTTGACATTTTATTTTATTATCTCTGCTTTTGTCTCATCTTTGGGTATTATGGGAATCATCAGTTTCTTTGCTCATCGCAGTAAAGCAGAATATAAGGCCTTGATGGATCTTATTCGTAGAGCGATGCTATTTTTCGTCTCTCTTTTAGGTATTTATGAGATCTTTGGTTATATGACGGTCGATAAAGATTGGGCATTTTTGATTCTCTTTGGACCTTTTCGTTATCTCTATTTCACAGGGTACATCTTTTTGACATTGGCACTCCCCTTTTTATGTATTGTTAAGGCACGACAGCCTATATTTACATTAGTCGCTTCCATTTCCGTGGTTGTTGGTGGCTTTGTGGGAAGGTACCTTTTTGTCTATGGAGGCAATGCCAATCCCATGTCAAACCGTTTTGGCCTCGGGTATGAGAAATACGATTTTTACGCATTGTCTAAATCATTTAATTATGTCGCACCGCACTTAGGAGAGATTTTTATCGTCGTTGGCTCTGTGGGCGTGGTGATGGTTATTTATAAGCTTTTTGATACGCTTTTTTCTGTGAATGAATTAAGAGAACACCATTAAACCAATAACCCGAAAAAGGAGAGAGAGAATGAGACTAAGAGTAATAGCGAGTAGCCTGATCGTAGCAGGATTGCTACTAGGAGGATGTACGAATCAACCCGAGACAACAGGCGCAACACCGAGTGCAAAAGTGTTGAATGAACCCACGTTACATGTAAAAGGTTTGATGGAGAAATTTAAACTTGAAAATGTAGATTACGCTTACGTAAAAACAGCGATTGGTAATGGAACCAGAAGTGGCGCTAAAGCCCTCTTGATTGACGCACGTCCTAACCCAAAATACTTAGGAGGAACGATTCCTTCCAGTTTGAATATTCCTGATACCCAAATTGATAAATACATAGGACAACTGGATAAAGTCGCAAAAGATAAAGAGATTATCGTCTTCTGTGGTGGATGGGATTGTGAAAAAAGTCCAATCGTTGCAGGTCACCTAAAAAGTAAAGGCTTTACCAACGTAAAACTTTACCAAGCAGGTGAACCAGAATGGGCCAGTAAAAATTACCTTGAAGTAGGAACACCCGTCGTTGAGAGTGCCTTTAAGAAAAATAGTGCCCTCTTGATTGATGCAAGACCTTACGCTAAAACAATGGCAGAGAGTATCCCAGGAGCTCTTTACATGAATGATGAAGAGATGCCAGCCCTAATGGGACGTTTTCCTACCGATAAAAAAACACCGATCATTACCTTCTGTGCAGGCTATGAATGCCATAAATCCCATGTGGTTGCGAATAAACTCCTAGAGCTTGGATACACAAAAGTGAGTGTCTACGCAGGTGGACTCCCCGCATGGAAAGAAGCAAAACTGCAAACTACCGCAGGCGCTAAAAAAGTAGAAGTCGCTACAGCTCCTAAAAAAGATACCTTCGTAGAAGGAATTAAACTAGGAGAAGATGAAGGAACGGTAGACGGTGAATGGTATAAAGCACTGATCATCAGTGATAAGATACCCGCAAATGTGGCTGTTATCGATGTACGAAGTGCAGCAGATATGCGAATGGACATATAAACGGGGCTATCAATATTGAAGCAGGGAAACTAAAAGCAACAGAATTGGCAGCAAATACCCAAAGGTAAAATGGTGATATCATTGTGCGACAGGAGGAGAGCTATGGAAGCCTTCTTGAACTCAAAGATGCAAAGTTGATGTGAGTAGATCTCTACTTTGATGCGAATATCAATGTGATACGAGCAGTAATGTGAGATAGTCATGACATTAGTAATAGCTACTACGTAAAAACAGCGATTGGTAATGGAACCAGAAGTGGCGCTAAAGCCCTCTTGATTGACGCACGTCCTAACCCAAAATACTTAGGAGGAACGATTCCTTCCAGTTTGAATATTCCTGATACCCAAATTGATAAATACATAGGACAACTGGATAAAGTCGCAAAAGATAAAGAGATTATCGTCTTCTGTGGTGGATGGGATTGTGAAAAAAGTCCAATCGTTGCAGGTCACCTAAAAAGTAAAGGCTTTACCAACGTAAAACTTTACCAAGCAGGTGAACCAGAATGGGCCAGTAAAAATTACCTTGAAGTAGGAACACCCGTCGTTGAGAGTGCCTTTAAGAAAAATAGTGCCCTCTTGATTGATGCAAGACCTTACGCTAAAACAATGGCAGAGAGTATCCCAGGAGCTCTTTACATGAATGATGAAGAGATGCCAGCCCTAATGGGACGTTTTCCTACCGATAAAAAAACACCGATCATTACCTTCTGTGCAGGCTATGAATGCCATAAATCCCATGTGGTTGCGAATAAACTCCTAGAGCTTGGATACACAAAAGTGAGTGTCTACGCAGGTGGACTCCCCGCATGGAAAGAAGCAAAACTGCAAACTACCGCAGGCGCTAAAAAAGTAGAAGTCGCTACAGCTCCTAAAAAAGATACCTTCGTAGAAGGAATTAAACTAGGAGAAGATGAAGGAACGGTAGACGGTGAATGGTATAAAGCACTGATCATCAGTGATAAGATACCCGCAAATGTGGCTGTTATCGATGTACGAAGTGCAGCAGAATATGCGAATGGACATATAAACGGGGCTATCAATATTGAAGCAGGGAAACTAAAAGCAACAGAATTGGCAGCAAAATTACCCAAAGGTAAAATGGTGATTATCAATTGTGCGACAGGAGGAAGAGCTATGGAAGCCTTCTTGAAACTCAAAGATGCCAAAGTTGATGTGAGTAAGATCTTCTACTTTGATGCGAATATCAAATGTGATACGAGCAGTAAATGTGAGATTAAGGTCAATGAACCTTTAGGTTAATAGCTTTACATGTAAACGTAAAAAGGGGCGGAGGATTCAATCCTCTCGCCCCTTTTTTTATAGCTAATCTAGAACTTATTCGTCGCGTGAGCCAAAAATTCCAAGAATTTGAAGCAATGAGATAAAGAGATTTAAAAAGTCTAAATACAGAGCAATAGCACCTTCAATCGGTGTTTCATAAGCGCCTCTGATAATGTTTTGTGTATCGTAAAGAATAAACGCACTAAACAAAATAGAGCTAACACTTGCAATGGCTAATTGTAAGATTGGGCTATGGAAAAAGATATTAATGACGCCTGCAACCACAACCACAATCAATGTGATGAACAACATTTTACCCATTGCTGAAAAATCTCTTTTGGTATTCATCGCAAACACAGAAAGTCCACCAAACGCAACCGTTGTCAAAATGAAAGCATTTGCCACAATACTTGCGCCGCCTTTCATTCCAAGAATGCTCGAAAGAAGCGGTGTGAGTGTTAAACCTGTTAAAAACGTGAAACCAAAAAGAAGTACCATATTCAGGCCAGCTTTCTTTTTAGCCGCAAAAAGTCCAAACAAGAAGACAAACTCTAAAATAACAAGACCCCAATACCAAGAAGCAATGGCACTTGCCATTCCAATTCCGACATAAGCACCTGCACTCGCAGCAAGCAATGAAGCTGCAAAGAGCTGATAGGTTTGTTTAATAAAAAGTCCTAATGAACTTTCATTAAGCCTCGTATGCTCATGGGTACTCTCATGGGTACCTTGTTGTATGTAATTTCGGTCATACAGTCCCATATTAATTCTCCTTTTACTGTTTACTAAACATGTTAAATCAAAACGCATTCTATCTAATTCAAAAGATGGAATGCAATTTTTGAGTTCTCTATTATATGGAAACAGAGTAAACAAAAAATTAATCGTATTAAGAGGAAGAAAAAAACTACTTAACCATGCATTCGTTTTAACCTTATTTTAAGGTGTATGGATATATAATTTCGTCCTCGTTTGAGAGAACGGGGTTAAAGAGAAGCACCCAAAGTAGGGGATTTGCTTCAAGTTCATTACCATTTTAACAATGTCAAATTCAATCTTTGAAATCTAAATAAGCGACCTTAGTCAGTGACGCGAAAAAAGAGATTATCAACTCTTTAATAAAAAAGAGATACTTTAAGTCAAATGAAGACACTTCATAAATTTTATGGAGAGTTTGATCCTGGCTCAGAGTGAACGCTGGCGGCGTGCTTAACACATGCAAGTCGAACGGATAAAATAAGCTTGCTTATTTTGTTAGTGGCGCACGGGTGAGTAATATATAGCTAACCTGCCCTTTAGTGGGGGACAACAGTTGGAAACGACTGCTAATACCCCATACTCCTTCTTGTCTTAAGATAAGTTGGGAAAGATTTATCGCTAAAGGATGGGGCTTTATTGTATCAGCTAGTTGGTGGGGTAATGGCCTACCAAGGCTATGACGCATACCTGGTCTGAGAGGATGATCAGGCACACTGGAACTGAGACACGGTCCAGACTCCTACGGGAGGCAGCAGTGGGGAATATTGCACAATGGAGGAAACTCTGATGCAGCAACGCCGCGTGGAGGATGACGCATTTCGGTGTGTAAACTCCTTTTATAGGGGAAGATAATGACGGTACCCTATGAATAAGCACCGGCTAACTCCGTGCCAGCAGCCGCGGTAATACGGAGGGTGCAAGCGTTACTCGGAATCACTGGGCGTAAAGGATGCGTAGGCTGGAAATCAAGTCGAGAGTGAAATCCAACGGCTCAACCGTTGAACTGCTCTCGAAACTGGTTACCTAGAATATGGGAGAGGTAGATGGAATTAGTGGTGTAGGGGTAAAATCCGTAGATATCACTAGGAATACCGATTGCGAAGGCGATCTACTGGAACATTATTGACGCTGAGGCATGAAAGCGTGGGGAGCAAACAGGATTAGATACCCTGGTAGTCCACGCCCTAAACGATGCACACTAGTTGTTGCGATGCTAGTCATTGCAGTAATGCACTTAACAGATTAAGTGTGCCGCCTGGGGAGTACGGTCGCAAGATTAAAACTCAAAGGAATAGACGGGGACCCGCACAAGCGGTGGAGCATGTGGTTTAATTCGAAGATACACGAAGAACCTTACCTGGCCTTGATATCCTAAGAATCCTGTAGAGATACGGGAGTGCTAGTTTACTAGAACTTAGAGACAGGTGCTGCACGGCTGTCGTCAGCTCGTGTCGTGAGATGTTGGGTTAAGTCCCGCAACGAGCGCAACCCTCGTGATTAGTTGCTAACAGTTCGGCTGAGCACTCTAATCAGACTGCCTTCGTAAGGAGGAGGAAGGTGAGGACGACGTCAAGTCATCATGGCCCTTATGGCCAGGGCTACACACGTGCTACAATGGCTAGGACAAAGAGACGCGATACTGCGAAGTGGAGCAAATCTTAAAACCTAGTCTCAGTTCGGATTGAAGTCTGCAACTCGACTTCATGAAGCTGGAATCGCTAGTAATCGTAGATCAGATATGCTACGGTGAATACGTTCCCGGGTCTTGTACTCACCGCCCGTCACACCATGGGAGTTGAATTCACCCGAAGCCGGAATACTAAACTAGTTACCGACCACGGTGGGTTCAGCGACTGGGGTGAAGTCGTAACAAGGTAACCGTAGGAGAACCTGCGGTTGGATCACCTCCTTTCTAGAGTATAGGGGCACTATCTCACAATGGTGCTCCGGCGAGCATAGCTAGGGAAGCTTATTTAGTTTTGAGAGATTGAATGAAAAAGGGGCTTATAGCTCAGGTGGTTAGAGCGTACCCCTGATAAGGGTAAGGTCAGAGGTTCGAGTCCTCTTAAGCCCACCATGGGGAATTAGCTCAGCTGGGAGAGCGCCTGCTTTGCACGCAGGAGGTCAGCGGTTCGATCCCGCTATTCTCCACCATTTTTTAGAGAAATGGTGAAAAATTGCCAAGAGACATTGTTAGTGAGAATGAAGACACAATGTCTAATATAAGAACAATTTAGGTTGTTTTTATATTAGACTTTTTAGTCTAAGTTTATGTTCTACAATTTAGAATACGACGCTTTGTGTTGTGCTGTAGGTTTGGTTCTTTAAGATAGCTTTGCTATCTGGTGAAAGAACATAAAGATGTTATTTAATTTATTATTGTCAAAGTCAACAAAACGCAAAAAAAACAATTTACAACTTGTTAGATGTTTTACATTTAATAAGGGAGTGAAATGTGCATTAGAATACAAATAGGTAAGCTATTAAGAGCGAATGGTGGATGCCTAGGCTGTAAGAGGCGATGAAGGACGTACTAGACTGCGATAAGTTACGGGGAGCTGTCAAGAAGCTTTGATCCGTAAATTTCCGAATGGGGCAACCCAGCTGACAGTAATGTCAGTTACCCTGCGGGGAGCGAACCTGGTGAAGTGAAACATCTCAGTAGCCAGAGGAAGAGAAATCAAATAGAGATTCCGATAGTAGCGGCGAGCGAACTTGGAAGAGGGCAAACCTGTTGCTTGCAACAGGGGTTGTAGGACTGCGTTGTAGAATGATGATAGGTAGTAGAGTAACCTGGAAAGGTTAACCATAGCGGGTGATAGTCCCATATACGAAATCTAGATTCATCTTAGCAGTATCCTGAGTAGGGCGGAACACGTGGTATTCTGTCTGAAGCCGGGAGGACCACCTCCCAACCCTAAATACTACTTACAGACCGATAGTGAACCAGTACCGTGAGGGAAAGGTGAAAAGAACCCCAGTGAGGGGAGTGAAATAGAACCTGAAACCATTTGCTTACAATCATTCAGAGCCCTATGATTTATCAGGGTGATGGACTGCCTTTTGCATAATGAGCCTGCGAGTTGTGGTATCTGGCGAGGTTAAGAAAACTCGGAGCCGTAGCGAAAGCGAGTCTTAATAGGGCGAATTAGTCAGATGCTGCAGACCCGAAGCGAAGTGATCTATCCATGAGCAGGTTGAAGCTGGTGTAAGAGCTAGTGGAGGACCGAACTCGTTGACGTTGAAAAGTCCTGGGATGACTTGTGGATAGGGGTGAAAGGCCAATCAAACTTCGTGATAGCTGGTTCTCTCCGAAATATATTTAGGTATAGCGTCATGTTGTAATTATGGGGGGTAGAGCACTGATTGGGCTAGGGCCTATACCAAGGTACCAAACCCTGTCAAACTCCGAATACCCATAGTGTAATCATGGCAGTCAGGCGGCGGGTGATAAAATGCGTCGTCAAGAGGGGAACAACCCAGACTACCAGCTAAGGTCCCAAAGTGATAACTCAGTGGAAAACGATGTGGAGTTGCTCAAACAACCAGGAGGTTGGCTTAGAAGCAGCCATCCTTTAAAGAAAGCGTAACAGCTCACTGGTCTAGCGATTCTGCGCGGAAAATATAACGGGGCTAAAGTTATCCACCGAAGCTGTAGATTCTATTTTTAATAGAGTGGTAGGAGAGCGTTCTAGTCAGCATTGAAGGTGTACCGGTAAGGAGCGCTGGAGCGGCTAGAAGTGAGTATGCAGGCATGAGTAGCGATAAAACGGGTGAGAATCCCGTTCGCCGAAAACCCAAGGTTTCCTACGCGATGTTCGTCATCGTAGGGTTAGTCGGGACCTAAGTCGAGTCCGAAAGGGGTAGACGATGGAAAGTTGGTTAATATTCCAACACCAATTATAGAGCGCGATGGAAGGACGCTTAGGGCTAAACGAGGCAACTGATGGAATAGTTGTTCGAAGGGTGTAGATTAGATTACAGGCAAATCCGTAATCTTTTATTCGAGACCTGACAGGCACTTGATGCTCTTCGGAGTGGATGGTGAATCGTTGATGCCGTCGAGCCAAGAAAAGTTTCTAAGTATATCTGTAATTGCTCGTACCGTAAACCGACACAGGTGGGTGAGATGAGTATTCTAAGGCGCGTGGAAGAATTCTGGTTAAGGAACTCTGCAAAATAGCACCGTATCTTCGGTATAAGGTGTGCCTCCTTCTGTATAGAGACTTGCTCTCGAAAGCGGAAAAGGTTGCAACAAAGAGTCCCTCCCGACTGTTTACCAAAAACACAGCACTCTGCTAACTCGTAAGAGGATGTATAGGGTGTGACGCCTGCCCGGTGCTGGAAGGTTAATTGATGGTGTTAGCGCAAGCGAAGCTCTTGATCGAAGCCCCAGTAAACGGCGGCCGTAACTATAACGGTCCTAAGGTAGCGAAATTCCTTGTCGATTAAATATCGACCTGCATGAATGGCGTAACGAGATGGGAGCTGTCTCGACCAGAAATCCAGTGAAATTGTAGTGGAGGTGAAAATTCCTCCTACCCGCGGCAAGACGGAAAGACCCCGTGGACCTTTACTATAGCTTGACACTGCTGTTGGGATAAAGATGTGCAGGATAGGTGGGAGGCTTTGAGAGTATGACGCCAGTTGTACTTGAGCCATTGTTGAGATACCACTCTTCTTTATTCTGATAGCTAACTGGGACATATTATCTATGTTCAGGACAATGTCTGGTGGGTAGTTTGACTGGGGCGGTCGCCTCCTAAAAAGTAACGGAGGCTTACAAAGGTTGGCTCAGAACGGTTGGAAATCGTTCGTAGAGTATAATGGCACAAGCCAGCTTGACTGTGAGACATACACGTCGAGCAGAGACGAAAGTCGGTCATAGTGATCCGGTGGTTCTGTGTGGAAGGGCCATCGCTCAAAGGATAAAAGGTACCCCGGGGATAACAGGCTGATCTCCCCCAAGAGCTCACATCGACGGGGAGGTTTGGCACCTCGATGTCGGCTCATCGCATCCTGGGGCTGGAGCAGGTCCCAAGGGTATGGCTGTTCGCCATTTAAAGCGGTACGCGAGCTGGGTTCAGAACGTCGTGAGACAGTTCGGTCCCTATCTGCCGTGGGCGTAGGAAAGTTGAGGAGAGTTAACCCTAGTACGAGAGGACCGGGTTGAACGAACCACTGGTGTACGGGTTGTTCTGCCAAGAGCATCGCCCGGTAGCTATGTTCGGATGTGATAACCGCTGAAAGCATCTAAGCGGGAAGCCAACTCCAAGATTAACTTTCCCTGAAGACCTCATGAAGACTACATGTTTGATAGGCTGGGTGTGTAATGGGTGAGAGCCCTTTAGCTGACCAGTACTAATAGGTCGTTTGGCTTACATATTATTACGTATGATAATGCTATTTCACTTCCTTATTAAGTGTAAAGCGCTTTGTTGACTAGACAATACTAAACTCACCAAAAGAATGGTGAATTAAGCCTATTTCGCTAAAATGCTAAATAGATTTAATTCACGATTCTGGTGGCTATAGAGAAGAGGAAACGCCCTGTCCCATTTCGAACCAGGAAGCTAAGCTCTTCATCGCCGATAATACTCTCCCTTACTGGGATGGAAACGTAGGTCGCTGCCAGTTCTCGTGATTTTATCCCTCCTTTTATTTACAATGATAACAATCACATTTACTTAACATATAACACAACGTCTATCTAGTTTCATCGCCTTCCCTTTTATTCTTATCTGTTAATATACCCTTCACTTTTTAATAATCTTCTATCCTACATCCGCGCTTACACCATATTTTTTCATTGTTATTAGACGTATCATTTAGCCTTATTATAATTATTATTAATATTATAAGTTTGATTTTTTCAATTACATTTTAGTCTCTTTGCGTTACTATATTTACCTAAACTTAACTAAAAGGATCAAGAATGAAAAAATTGATTGGTTTACTCGTCTCAGCCTTCTTTATTGTAGGGCTTTTGAGTACAAATGCACTTGCGGATGCCGCTAAAGGGCAAAAATACTACTTGAAGTACATGAAGAATGACTCAGGTATGAATGGGGCTAAATTTGCTGCGCAACACACGCAAGGGGAGTGGAAAGCTCTCTTTGATGGAAAGGGTGAAAAGTTTATTGCAGAGTATTCTGCAAAGTTTCCTACACTTGATGCGTTTCTAAAAGGCGAAAAATTCCAAAAATTTATGCCAGATATTAGAGATTTTTGTATTGAGTTTGCAAGTGATAGTGGTAATGTTCCTTCGTGTTAATTTTCTTCTAAAGTGACTCCACGCTTTTCAGATCAGATTTAAATGATCTGAAAAGCATTTATAAAAGTTAAATAAAATTTACTACAAAATGCCTTACCTTTCAGCTTTAAGCCTGTATAGTTCAGAAAAGTAAAAAAAGTAAACATAATATTTACTTATTTGTCTTCATAATCGTCTTTTTAAATTAAAATTTATTTTACTTTTGTTATGATGACTCCATATCTAAAATTTGAAAAGGAGAAATGATGAAAAAAGTCTTCGGTTTACTTGTTTCAGCTTTCTTGGTATTGGGCATGATGAGCACTTCTGCTTTTGCAGATGCGGCAAAAGGACAAAAGTACTATCTTAAATATATGAAAGATGGTTCAGGTATGAATGGAGCAAAATTTGCAACACAACATACGCAAGCAGAGTGGAAAGCACTTTTTGATGGAAAAGGCGAGAAATTTATTGCTGAATACTCCAAAAAGTTTCCGGGATTAGATGCGTTTCTAAAAGGCGAAAAATTCCAAAAATTTATGCCAGATATTAGAGATTTCTGTATCGAGTTTGCGAGCGATAGCGGCAACGTTCCGTCTTGCTAGTTGTGTTAAATAATTCTTACTTAGAAAAGGTAAAAAAAAGATGAAAAAACTCATCGCACCGCTACTCATCGGAGCAGCACTCTCTTCAGCGTTTGGCGCTGATGATTCACTAAAGCAGGAGATTGAAGCACTCAAAGTGCAAATGGCCGAGCTCAAAAATGCTCAATCAAAAATCAATATTGATGCCCTAAAAGCTCAAGTATCTGAGATCAAAGCGCATGATGCTGGGGATAACATCAAGTGGACAGTTGATTTTAGAACAGCCTATGATGTTGTTGATTATAAACTGCATAATGCGCCAGACCAAGATAATGGAATTTGGACTAATAAGTTAATTCTCGGTATGGCCTCTCAACCTGCAGATAATTTAGTCTTTAGAGGATCTTTAGGAGCTTATAAAGCATTTGGTCAAACCAATATGTCATCAAATGGAACAATGTTCCAAAGTTTTGATTGGTATGGAACGCAGAAGCCAAGTGATAGTACCATCAAATTAAGAGAAGCTTATTTTATCTATACAGGCGATATGGGTGATATTCCTTATGCAGCTTCTTTTGGTCGTCGTCCATCGGTTGATGGATTTTTGGCAAATCTAAGAAATGATAATGAAAGCCCAGCTTCACCTACTAGCCATAATATCAATATGGAGTTTGATGGTGCAAGCTTTAAATTTGATATGGATAAAGTTACCGGTATTTCAGGAATGTACTTAAAACTCTGCTTAGGTAGAGGTTTTTCTGAAACAACAGGTTCTTATTCTATGAGTAGTAGTGGTGGTTTTAACGCAAGTTATAGTGAAGATGGCGAGACTCCAGATATGGATCTTGCAGGAGTGATTTGGCAAATTTATGATAACGGTCAATATAAAGTCATGGCAAATTACTTCCAAGCTTGGAATATGATGGACATGAATATTTATGATATGCAAGCGATACCATTGGCGTCAGGTGGTACTCAATATAATCCTTTATTTAATTTCGCAGATGTTGGCGATTTAACCGGGGGTTCATTAGCGCTTCAAGTTAATGGTATCGGTGATGGTATTAGTGACTTCTTGGATGATAGTATCTTTTTCCTTTCCTACGCTTATAGCAAAACAGATCCAAATGACAATGTAATAGGCTCATCGGCAGGTCCAGCTACTGGTATGTTAGGACGTAGCGATAGCGAAACAGGTTCATCCATTTACACAGGTGTACAAGTTCCAGGTATTATGAAAGGTCAAAGACTTGGCGTTGAGTATAACCATGGTAGCAAATACTGGAGAAGCTTTACCTATGGTGAAGATACTTTAGTTGGTTCCAAACTTGCAGCACGTGGTGATGCGTATGAGCTTTACTATATCTTACCCATTGTTGGTAAAAACTTGACAGCGCAGTTGAGTTATATCTACATTGATTATGACTATACAGGTAGCGATACATTCTTTGGATGGACCGGTACACCACAAGATGTTGACACGACAACAGGTGCGGTTAAAACAGCTCAAAATGTTCGTGCTTCTTTACGATACAGATACTAATCTAACGCTTTAGAAGAGAGGTCACATGGCCTCTCTCACTTTTTTTACAATACTTCCATAGATCTCTTTTGTTGCTGCTTCACCCAACGCCATGGGAATTTTACCTTGGTCGCTTAGGTTTAAAATATCGCTTGTAAGCGGGATTTGTCCTAAAAGAGGGATTTGATAGGTATTGCACAGTTTAACTGCTCCGCCACTTCCAAAAATATCGTAACGTTTCCCCGTATCTGGGGCGATAAAATAGCTCATATTTTCCACAACTCCAAGAATTGGGACGTGAATGTCTTGAAACATCACGATGGCGCGACTGACATCATCGGTTGCGAGCATTTGAGGCGTTGTGACAAGTACTGCGCCGCTGAGTGGAAGTTCTTGTGCCATGGTGAGTTGCACATCGCCCGTTCCTGGAGGCATATCGATCACCAAAACATCCAACTCTCCCCACGCAACATCTTCTAAAAACTGTATTAAGGCACTTACTGCCACGGAGCTTCGCCAAACGAGCGGGGTATCGCTTTTGGGCGTTGTAAGCCCCACACTCATCACCTTAATGCCAAAATTTTCACTGGGGATCATTTGATTGTCAGCATTCCATCGTAGTTTTTCAGTTTCAACGCCTAAAAGCCGTGGAATGCTAGGCCCGTAAATATCGGCATCCAACACTCCTACATGTAAACCACTTTGCGCGAGCCCAACGGCGAGATTGGCGGCAAGGGTGCTTTTGCCCACACCCCCTTTGCCACTGCTGATGGCGATCACTTTTTTGGCAGACGGCGCTCGGTTATTGGGCGTTTGGGTAGAGCCATAGGGGCGTTTGATCTTATTCATGTTTTTCCTTTACATGTAAAGCAAATTCTCGGTTTAAAAGATGCTTGGTTTTTTCTATTTTTTGAAGCCACGGCTGCATCAAACGTGCTGTTTTGGGATAGTGCGCGATGTTCTCATGCAGCGTTTGTGCTTTATGGTCTAAAAGGTCGTTCATCAAAGAGAGAAATACTGGTTCTTGGTGGGTCTCTTTTACATGTAAAAGCAATGTTTGCAAGAGGGAAGAGCGTTTTTTAAAGGGAAGTTCCATGCCCAGCGCCGAACCCAGCGTAATGAGATTTTGAGTATGAATGTAACATCCACACTGCCAGAGTGAAAGGAGATGTTTGGGTGTGTAGAAGGGCTCTTGAGGGTATTGCATCGGTTTCCTTTAGTTAAGTTACAATTATGTAACAAATTAATCATACTTCTTTTATTTTACATCACGTTAAGTAAAGGCAGACTAAAATCGAGTAAATAACTAGGATATAAAGTAACACTTCAGCTGTTTATGGGCTTTTAAAGCATCTGATGGTGAAAAATTGTGTGTTAGTCCGTTATTTGCGCCTTTCTTTATGTGTAAAAACGCTACAAAAAGGAGTTTATATGGGATGGTTACGAGGTATTCTCTTGGGTTCACTTATCGTATCAACGCTGTCTGCTACATCAAGTGACATCTTGATTTCAGCGGAAGATGCGATGAAGTTGATCGGGCAAGAGAAAGTGGTGTTTGTCATGGGCGATGACGAAGACATTTATGCTACGGGGCACATCAAAGGCTCAGTCGAGATGTATGCGCATCATTTGCATCATTCAAGCACTACGGGCCAAATGGAGTGCGCACCACTTTTTATGTGCAAAGAGGAGGCGGAGCATTACATCGGAAGCAAAGGGATCGCAAACGACACATTGGTGATTGCCTATGATGACTTTAAAGGGCCTAATGCTACGGGTGTGTATGCGTACTTTAAAAGCTACGGGCATGAGAAGGTGAAAATCCTCAATGGTGGACGAGCAGCAATGATGGCGGCTGATCCTGAGCAGAAAATCTATGATGCGCTTAAAGCGCAGATCAAAGCGGCAAAAGAGGATAAAACTCTAGTCGAAACGCTCACATTACAGCTCAAAGAGCAAGAAAAAAAACTCATCGTGCAAAAAGGTGTTGAAGTTAAAGGGGTGCCAAAACAGTACAGCATTGATCTTTCCAAAGTCAATTACACCTACATTGCAGGTAAAGAGGAGCTGCTTAAAGCTGTAGAAGATTTGGTGCAAAAGGGGCAGAAATCTTCGTATGCGATCATTGATGCACGAGGTTTTGAAGAGATAATGGGTGAGCGAAAAATGGACAATGTCGCTCGTGGTGGCCATATACCAGGTGCTACGTTTATTGAGTGGAAAAATGTCACCGATATGGATAAAAAACTCTCCTTCAAAGAGTTAGAAAAAATGCAAGCACTTTTTGCTCAAAATGGCATCACCAAAGACAAAACAATCTACGCTTACTGTCATGTGGGTGCAGGAAGAAGCTCACACATCATTACGGCGCTTGAACTTTTAGGCTATCCTAATGTGAAAGTGTATACGGGCAGTTGGGATGAATGGGCGAATGATATGAACCTACCGATACGAAGATAGAGGAGAAGAATATACTAAAGCGAAGAGACTTTTTAAAAATCTCCAGTGCCACTGCGGCGATGATCGCAGGGGAAGGGTATGCGTTTGCCAAGACGGGTGTAAGTAAAATCGAAAATGCAAAAGAGAACTACCCAAATACCAGCTATAGCGAAGAGATGTACCGCAATGAGTTTGGCTTTACGTACGGTAAAAAAGAGGAGCATGGCTTTGCGTACCACTGTGTCACTGTGTCAACTGCCAAGGCAACTGTTCGTGGGAAATTTGGTCGAATAACGGCGTAGTCACCCGTGAAAATCAATCTTCACGTTATCCATTCATCAATGCAAAAGTGCCAGACTTTAACCCAAGAGGCTGTAATAAGGGTGTGCAGCACTCCCAGATTATGTATGAAAAAGACCGATTGCTCTACCCGATGAAACGTATGGGCAAGCGGGGCGAGGGAAAATGGAAGCGCATCAGTTGGGATGAAGCCTCTAGTGAAGTCGCACAAAAGATTTGGGATGTTATGACAGACCCTAAAAAAGGCCCTGAGAAGTTAATGGTACATGCAGGAACGGGTCTTTTAACCGAAGGCAGACGCGGTGGACCATTAAGACTTTCAACACAGTTGGGTGCTGTAAGAATTTATCCAGCGTCTTACCTTGGCGATATGTTCAGTGGTGCGGCGATTGCCTATGGCGAGGGAAACCTCGGGTGTACGTATGACTTTATGTACACGGTTAACACCGCAGTTTTTTGGGGTGGTAATCCTTCGGTCTCACGTATTCCTGATGCGCACTTTGTGTGGGAAGGTAAATACAATGGCGCGAAGATCATCGTCATTACCCCTGAGTTTAATGCCAGTGCCAGAGCCGCGGATCTTTGGATACCGATTAAAGCAGGGAGCGACAATATCCTTGCTATGAGTGTTATCTATGAGATTTTAAATGCAAAGATGTATAAACCCGCTTTTGCAAAAACCTATACCGATCTTCCTTTTTTAGTAAGAGTTGACAACAAGAAACTATTGCGACGCTCAGAGGTAGAAAAAGCAAAAGACGAGAAAGAACATCACAGTTTTGATGAGCAATTTTACGCATGGAATGCCAAAACCAATGCGCCAGCCATCATGCCTGGAAGTGAAGGAAGTGAGCATAAAACCCTGCGCCTAAGCGACTTTGGTATCGAGCCACTGTTAGAGGGTGAATTTGAAGTCACACTCCTAAATGGTGAAAAAGTGAAAGTGACCACTGTTTTTGAGATGTTAAAGCGAAGCACTGTACGCTTCAGCCCTGAAGCTACTCAAAAAGAGACGGGTGTGCATCCAGACACGGTACGTCAACTAGCCCGTGACATAGCACTTCCAAAAGTTGTTGAGATTACCACAGGTTTTAGTTTGAACAAATACTTTAATGGAATGATGTCTATATGGAACATCGCTTCTATCTGCGGTTTAACAGGACGCATGGGACCGTATGGCGGTTTGAATACGGAAAACGAGTTCCAACTCAGCGGTCTGGAAGCACTCAGCGGTTTTAGTGGCAAATACACTGCACGCTTTGGCTCAGGTTTTGTGGGTGAGTTTATTTTGGGCGATGGTATGAAGACGTTTGAGAAGTATTTTAGTGATGCCGATGTCAGACGTGCGCAAAATGGTATGAGTAAAGAGGAGTATATGAAGGTTGTTTCATTGCTTCTTGAAAAAGGCAAAGACGGCAAAGAAAAAGGGGTCAAGCCACACTGGACGCCTGAAATTGCGCTTATCGTTGCCGATGCGAAGTTTAGGCGTAACAAAGGCAGTGACTACAAAGAAGCCTTCTTGAAAAAGACCAAATATTTTGCGTATGTTGATACACGTATGAGTGAAGCGGCTGTCTATGCCGACATCTTACTGCCAGCCAAAAGCCACTACGAGGTGTGGGATATACGCTCAAGCCCTGGGTATCATCGCTTTACCAACCTAGCACAACCGGCTAAAAACCTCAAACCTGTGGGGGAAGCGATGGATGAGTGGAGTATGTTCTCGCTCATTACCAAAAAGCTTGAAGCGATTGCCAATAAGCCTGAGAACAAAGAGAAAGCCAAAGTCAAAGATGACAAACGCTATGCCAAAGAGGGTTTTCATGACCTAAGCATCGTGCATCAAGAGTTTACGAACAGCGATGAAGAGAGTCGCTCTGAGATGGAGCCACTCTTAGGCACTGACAAGCAAGCGGTGGAAGCAGCATTGGCGAACTGTGTGCAGTATGAGCCGTGGACGATTGAGAAGATGTACAAAACGGGTGGTTTTTTACAGCTTAACGAAAAAGCGGCGAAAAGTTCACCACTCTATGCCGATCGTCCGTTTAACTCTAACGAAGATCATCTCTTTAAATTTCAACGCCTAGAGACACTCAGCGGTCGTCAAACCTTTTACGTGGATCATGATATGTACATTAAGATGGGAGCACAAACCAACACCGGTATGCAAGGCATTCGTCCCGATACTAAAGCCCATCCGTTTGCCATGTTAACACCGCATGCAAGATGGAGTATTCACTCCAATTACAAAACAAGCCGTACCCTGCTTCGTTTACAAAGAGGTGTTCCTGCGATTCAAGTGAATCGTGAAGTGGCTAAAATGAAGGGGATTAAAGACGGCGATTCGATTCGCATTTTTAACGCTATTGGCGAGTTTTATGCGATGGCAAAATTGAGCTCTTCGTGTCCACCCGATGGTATTGTTTTAGAAGATGGATGGGAACCGTATATGTACAAAAATAAACGAGGACATAATGAAGTCGTACCAACAGCGCTCAATCTTTTGGAGATGGCGGATGGCTGGGGGCACTTGAAGTTTGGGGGACTTTGGGATGGAAATCAATACGCCTACGATGGCGCGGTCAATTTTGAAAAGGCAAGGGGGTAGGTCATGTCACAACGTCAATTAGCCATGGTAATGGATCTTAATAAATGTATCGGCTGTCAGACTTGTACTGTCTCTTGCAAAACCCAGTGGACGAACCGCAATGGGCGTGAATACATGTACTGGAACAATGTAGAGACCTACCCAGGTGAGGGTTACCCTAAAAAGTGGCAAGAACTCGGCGGTGGGTTTGATGAAGCGGGCGACTTGAAAGCTGGCGTTGTGCCAAGCTTGCAAGGTGAGTATGGCGTGCCTTGGGATTATAACCATGATGAGCTTGCCAGTGGGGCAGCGTTTAAACCGCATGTGGATCCAAAATGGGGACCCAATTGGGATGAAGATGAAGGAGCGGGGGATTTCCCGAACGATAACTACTTCTTTTACATTCCACGTATCTGTAATCACTGTACCAATCCAGGGTGTCTCAGTGCCTGTCCAAGAGACGCCATCTTTAAACGCGATCAAGACGGCGTGGTTTTAGTGGATTTGGATCGTTGCCAAGGGTATCGCTATTGTATCGCAGGGTGTCCGTACAAAAAAATCTACTTTAATCCACGCATCTCTAAAAGTGAGAAGTGCATTCTCTGTTTCCCACGCATTGAGAAAGGGTTACCGCCAGCCTGTGCGCAACAGTGTGTTGGGCGCATTCGCTTTGTTGGCTTTTTGGATGATGAAGAGGGGCAAGTCTATAAACTGGTGAAAAAGTTTAAAGTGGCACTGCCTTTGCGTCCTGATTATGGTACTGAATCAAATGTTTACTACGTGCCACCGACCGAAGCACCACCAAAATTTGATGCTAGTGGAAAAATTATTGAGGGAAGTGAGCGCATTCCTCCAGAAGTACTAGAAAAACTTTTTGGCAAAGAGGTGCATGAAGCAGCTAGGACGCTTCGGGCTGAGATGAAAAAGCGTAAAGAGACAGGAGAAAGTGAACTGATGGACTTGCTCATTGCGTACAAGCATGAAGATATGTTTAGGCTTGATGGCAACTATTACGCTGAGTATGCTAAGTCTAAAGGAATGCCCGTTATCAAGCCTGTGGATGAGCGCTATCTTAGTGGCAAATTCACCGCTAAGATGACGTTTTTCACGAAGGGGGCACACGCATGAAAACATTCAAAACGATCATGATGTTAGTCAGCCTTTTAGGGCTAAATAGTTTAATGGCGCAGAGTTTGAACGCTTTACATGTAAAAGAGGATCTTTCTAAAGTGAGCTTAACGTCTCCTCTTTGGCAGAAAGCAAAAGCTCAGAGCGTTGAGGTCTACCCTCAAACGACCATAGAGATGAATGATGCGGAACTGGTGAGAGCCAATGAAGCGAACCTCGCCAAAATCTTACATGTAAAGACTTTGAGCGATGGAAAATCAGTCGCATTTTTACTTCAATGGAAAGATAAAACCAAAAGCCTTCAAACAGTGCAAAGCACTACCGACTACAGCGATGGTTTTGCGGTGCAATTTTCAACTGCGAATGACAAACTACCCTATATTGGAATGGGAAGTGAGAACCGAGCGGTCATCGTGCATTTGCAAAAAGCAACGGGCACGATTTTTGAGCCCAATAACAGTGGCGATGTTTACCATCAAGTGAACACATCCAACCAAAACACCTTTGCAAAAGAGCTTACTTCGTACAAAAATGAGGTTGCAAAGCAGGGGAGTGGTGATTATCAACGTGCATTTATTGCGGAGGGATTTCGTTCTATGACACAGATTCGAGATAACGCTGAGCCCTCTTTGATGGAGATGAAGTACGACAAAGGTATGTGGAGTGCGCTTTTGGTGCGACCGCTTAAAAGTGAGCACCTAAGCCTTCAGGACAGTTTTCCTGTTGCTTTTGCGATCTGGGATGGCGAGAAGAAAAACCGTGATGGCTCAAAACTCCTAAGTGCTTGGGTGGGTGTGAGTCTGGATGCTAAAGCCAAAGCGTTAGCCCTTTTGGATGAAGTCAAAGGTGATGCGAGCAATGGTGAAACGCTGATGATGGAGAACTGTTCGGCGTGTCATCAGTACAAAACGGTGAAAAATGCCCCTAACTACATGGCGCCAAATCTCTCCAATATCGGAGGATACGCCAATGCAAGTTACCTAAAAGAGTCCATCATGGAGCCAAGTGCGGTCGTGGTTCCTGGCTACAACCTGAATGCGCACAAAAACTTTTTATGGTACACAAGCGATGAAAAAGGCGTGCGTACATCAACGATGCCACCGTTTGCGCATTTGGATGAGAAAAGCGTGAATGATCTGGTTGCCTTTATGAAAACCCTCAAAGTGGAGGTCGAAAAATGAAAAAAATGACACTGTTATTGGTGCTTTTGGCGGTCAGTGTATGTGCCGAGAGTATCGAGAAAAAAGGGTTTTTAACCAGTAAATGGTGCGCGCAGAATGGTTACTTTTCAGACTGTCGTTTGGAAAGCTTTGTGTGTGGCAGTGGTGAGTGTTTCAAAAGCTGGGAGTTTGGCGATAACGTAACCGATGAACTCGTGTTGTTTGTTCACAATGAGCAAAAAAGCTATGCGATTGATTACAGTGCCATTCCTCGCTACAAACTTGATGAGCCGATGAACATGAATGAGGTGACGATTACGGGGGAACTTAGAGATGATACGATTGTCGCTAGTGGCTTTAAAGCACCTCCACCACCTCAAAAAAGCTTCTTTAAGGGATGTTTATAGTGAATGCTAAAAACAGAGCGCAGATGTACGCTTTCTTATCCAAAATGTTTGCAACGGTTTTGGATGAGAAGCTTATAGGTGAGCTTAAAAACGACAGAGCCATTTTGGAGATGGTGCTAGATGAGGAGGTGGAGTGGTTTGTCACCACTCCACTGCCTGAACTAGAAGAGGTACTCAATGTCGATTTTAGCTCGCTTTTTTTGATGCACTCACTCCCCATTGAATCAGCCATTTTGGATGACAAGGATGAGGTTTTAGTGGGGCTTCAAAACCCTGTGATGCAGTTTTACTTTGAACATGGCTATGAGCTCAATCTCACAAAATCAGAGCTTCAAGCCCCTGATCATCTCAGTCTTGAGTGTGCTTTTATGCAAAATTTGATTTTGAAAAATGAGGTTGAGGCACAAAGGGCATTTATGCAAAAGCATCTTTTAAATTGGGCACCAATGTATCTTTTGAGCATGGCTGAAATGGCGCAAACACCTTTTTATAGGGGACTTTGCACGTTGGGCGCGGAGTTTATCATCGCGGATTATGAGGGACTATGTTAGAGCGAACACTTTACATTGACCGTGTTGGGGCTTTTGCACTGGATCGCTTGGCGTGTTTGCGTAATGAGTATGCGAACAATGCGTGTACGTTGTGCCAAGATGCTTGTGCGCACGAAGCGTTTGTTTTTAAGCAAGGCAAACTGCGCCTTAGCCCTTTATGCACACAGTGTGGAGCGTGCATGGGAGCGTGTCCCACCAAAGCGCTCTCTTTGTATGGACACTCTTTGCAAAAAGCGTTAGATTTTGTGAAAAAAGAGAGCTCACCACTCTTTACATGTAAAGGTGAAATGCCCTGTTTAGGTGCATTTAGCGTTGATGAATGGTGTGCGCTTTTACTAGAAGGGAAAAACGTTACATGTAATCTTTTGGAGTGTGCAACGTGTGAGCATAACCGTGGGGGTGCTGTTGAGCAAAGGATTCGTGTGCGCATTGATGAAGCCAATGATTTTATGGGCAAATTGCACAAAAATGAATGCATTAGCTTCGCTTCCCAAAAGCCTAAAGAGAGCACGCGCAGAGCCTTTTTTGAGCGTTTCATCGCACCTGCTAAATTCGTTCCAAGTTTACCAGAAGCACCACGAGCAGAGTTAAAAAAAGTGCTTAAAAAAACACTTTCTGCGAGTTTGAGGGTAGAGCCTTTTTCTTTTTTACATACGAAAGAGATTGCTCAAAATTGTGATAACTGCAAAGAGTGTGTGCAGTTTTGCCCGAGCAATGCACTGAGCTACAATGGTGATCAGACCCAACTTCTTTTTCAAATGGGCACGTGTATCGGGTGTGGTATTTGTGAAGCGATTTGTAAAAAAGAGGCGATACGACAGGTGCGCAAAGCGGTGGATTTGGTGGATTTTGCCTATGATCTAGCGGTTGTTTTAATGCACCACGATCTACAGGTCTGCCTTACATGTAAATGTGCTTTTTCCTACAAAGGCGGTGAAAAGGTGTGTGAGCGGTGTTATACATTTGAAAATGAACATGCGCAAATGTTTGTTTTGGCATCGCAAAGCCACTAAAAAGAAAAAATATGATAGTCTAACGTAAGATCGAATCAAGGAGTGCGCATGCGATATATCATGATAGCCTTAGCGTTGCTTATCTTTACAGGATGTACCAAGGTAAGCAAAGAGAATTATGACAAGATTCAAGTGGGCATGAGCTACACGCAAGTAACCGATCTTTTGGACAAAGCGACCAATTGCGATGCGATGGCAGGCGTGAGTGATTGTACGTGGGGCGATGAAAAGCACTACATCAAAGTCAAATTAGTCGCCGATAAAGTGATGTTTATGCACTCGGTTGGCATTGAATGAATTAACAAAGGATTAATATAAATCATCTATAATTCCACTCCAAGGAGTTAAAGATGAAGGTAATCCCTCGAAATGTGTTGAGTGCATTATTAACCGTCGTATTTGTGGTTGTTTCCATTACCGGTGTTTTGATGTATTTTAAAATTCGTATGTTTTCCATCCAGTCGTTGCATATTTGGTTGGGGTTTGCTTTTGCACTTGTTGGATGTTTGCATTTGTTCAAAAATTGGAGCGGGTTTCTCTCCTACTTCAAAAAACGCTCCACCTTTGTGTCAGCTGCTTTTGCGCTTCTCGTCACCGCAGCATTTATCATTCTACCATTGATCAATCCGCAAGCCAAAAGCATCTCCCCTAAAAATCAACTTTTTAGTGCGATGCTCAATGCGCCGATTTCAAAAGTAGCGGCATTTGTGGATTTGGATGAAGATATGGTGGTTAAAAAATTAGCCGACAATCAGATCTTAGCATCACACAAACAGTCTGTTTCAGAAATTGCCAAAGCGAATGAAAAAAGTAATGATGAGGTTTTAAATATTGTATTTTCAGCGCCAAAAGCGCCGTAGTGTGAGGGACCGTTCAGAATTCTGTGTCAATCGGGTAAAATAACAAATACCCAAGGACACAGATATGAAGATAGAAATAGACGTAGAGCAATTTGCTCAAGATATTAAAGCCGGCAAGAGTATTGGTGGCTCAAATGGAGCCTTAGGATCACTCATCAAACAGCTAACCGAAGCCGCGCTAGCAGCTGAGATAGATTCGCACCTCTCCCAAGACCTCAATAGAAATCGAAAAAATGGCTATAGTTCAAAGACTATGAAAAGCGATCATGGTGCCTTTGAACTTGATGTTCCAAGAGACCGTAACGGTAGCTTTGAACCTGAAATCGTAAAGAAAAACCAGACCAGCATGACGAGTGAAATCGAAGAGAAGATTCTTTCTCTCTTCGCACTTGGCAATAGCTATTCCCAAATAGCCAAACACATAGAGGATTTTTACTGCGTAGGCTTCTCTAAAGCCACTATAAGCGCCGTAACCGACAAGATAATACCAATGCTTCAAGAGTGGAAAACAAGACCCTTAGAAGCTGTGTATCCATTTATATTCTTAGATGCCATTCACTACAAAGTAAAAGAGGATGGTCGCTACATCTCAAAAGCATTTTATACAGTGCTTGGTGTTCGAGTGGATGGCAAGAAAGAAGTCTTGGGACTTTACCTCAATGAAAGTGAAGGCGCCAAATTCTGGCTACAGGTGCTTACCGATTTGCAAAACCGTGGCGTTAAAGATATCCTCATTGCTTCGGTAGATGGGCTTAAAGGCTTTCCAGAAGCGATAAACTCAGTCTTTCCAGATACGGAGGTGCAACTCTGTGTAGTTCACCAAATACGCAACAGTCTCAAATATGTGGGCTCTGCTTATCAAAAACAATTTGCTAAAGAACTCAAAGCCGTCTATCAAGCTTTTACCAAAGAAGAAGCAGAATTTGAGCTTGATAAGTTGGAAGAAAAATGGGGTAAAAAATACCCTATCGTCTTTCAATCTTGGAGAAATAAATGGGATAATTTATCTGTCTACTTCCAATATCCAGAAGATATACGTAGAGTTATTTACACAACTAATATCATCGAATCAGTCCACCGCCAGTTTAGAACTCTAACGAAAACCAAAGGTGCTTTTCCCAATGATGATAGCCTGCTAAAACTACTTTATATGGGGATTCAAAATGCCCAGCAAAAATGGACTATGCCAATTAGAAACTGGAGCTTAACAATCTCTCAATTAGCCATTCACTTTGAGGGACGGCTTGATGACGCTTTAAACTTATGATACAATTTTAGGAATTATCCGATGTTGACACAGAATCTTGAACACTACCGCATTTATCTTGCCTCTTTGATTATTCATCGCTGTGATACGTATTCCCAGAAACTGAACAATATGCCGAATCTGATAAGATATTACTGTTTTGGGTATTCATAAATTCATTATTTTGCGGGTACTCATAATTTTCTTGGCTATTTACTTTAGGATCAATAAAAATTGCTACCAAAATAGATACTAATGCAGGGAATCCCAATAGTAGACTATAAACATTATTTTCTTTAGCACCAAATAAGTTAGAAATAACTGCAAATAAAATACTACCAATAAAACAAAATGTACCTATACCAAAAATAATAATAGCTAATTTTTTTCTAGGCATATTCCCTCAATTTTTAAAGTCTCCATATTTACTTTCATTAATTGCCAGAATGATAAATATTTCCATCTATTGAGCTGTATACAGTATCATTGACTGTATCAAATCCAGTGATTGGTAAAAAAGAATCATTATGATTTTCATTGGCTGATAACACTTCTTTTTTTGCTTTATAAAAGAAATTTGAAAGCGTTATAGCCGAGACCATTATTAATCCTATTACAATAAAAGGAATTGGATTTTTACTATTTAACAAGTTGAAGTAATATGCAGAAAAAAGAGCAATAAAGCCTATTGCACTTAATACGATCATTATAATACCAGCTAGAAATCCAAATTTATTACTTAAAAAGAGCCACTTGCAGATTCCCACAAACAACTCATAATTTAAGCTAATTTAAATTTTAAAAAGCCTTTTGAAATGGTATAAATGGTATAATTTTTTACCACAAAAACGATCCAAAACACCAATCAAATAGGCTTTATAATGAGTATATTACCAAATTTTTCTTTTAAAAATGCTTCCTCTGGATTATCAAAAATGTTGCTGAGAATTGTAAACCAAGAGAACTCTTTATTTCCTATACTCAAAGAGGATCTTCAATTAAAGGCGTTATCACATAAAGAGCAAAAGCTTATCAAGATATTAGACTTTGCAGAGATTGAGAAAAATTTAACTGTTGTATCTATTACAAACACTCCAAAGGATAGGGAAGAGATTGCACGAGCATTTATTGCAAAGAGTGTTTACAATATTCAAACAACAAGAGATTTGATTGATAGGCTAAAGAACGATAGAACCCTTAGAATATTATGTGGATGGAGATACAAAAGTAATATTCCAAGTGAGTCAAAATTTAGTAGAGTCTTTAAAGAACTTAGTGTTCTTCAAATTGCCGCAAAGACTCATGAGCGGTTTGTTAAAGAGTATCTTGAGCATACAATATTTTTTTATAATGCAACCGATGCGACAAAAATACCACTGAGAGTTAAACCTGTAAAAGCCAAAAAAGAGCCAATACCTAAGAACAAAAGAGGACGACCTAAAAAAGGAGAAACTCCTTTTTCAAAAAAGCCCACAATCCTACAACAGCAACGAACTATGACGACAACAAAGGAGATGCTTTCTTTGGTATCAACCAAGTGTGGCGTAGGGGTAAAACAGAACTCCAAAGGTAATCGTGAAGTATGGATAGGTGGCAAACTTCATATATCTGCAGTTGATGGAGATATTCCGATAACTGCTTTTTATTCAGGGGCTAATATACATGATAGTTCCGTGGCGCTGCCACTTATGAATGAGACAAGCCAAAGAGTATCATATCTTTACGATCTTCAAGATGCAGGATACGACAGCAATAACATCAGAGATTTTTCCAAAAAGCTAAATCATAGACCGCTCATTGATATCAATCCTAAAAACTCTACGGAGTTAAAAGAAAAAATAGAACTAAAACTTGAAGAACAAAAAAAATTGAAATGCTAAACCTTACTCAAAGTTCAGATACCCATCACTACAACCAAAGAAGTATGGTTGAGAGAGTCAATAAATACCTTAAAGAAGATTTCGGATGTAATACAATTTATTATCAAGAAGCTACTAAAGTGGCTTCAGTTTTAGCATTTGGAATTCTATGTGTCTGTATCCATCAAAGTTTAAAACTTCTAACTTGATTCTATGAGAAAAAATACAAAAACTATGTAAATTTAACAATAAAACCATAAAGCACGAGGTAAAAATATGATTTTTAGATGAATTTGAGATAAAAAGTTACAATTTCGTTCAATACACGAGTAAAATGATTTTTTAAAAGTTAGAAACAGCTATAGTAAAAAACTAGCTACTTGCTTGGATTTGAATTTGCAAGTGGCTCAAAAAATTTGCTTTTTTCCCCTCTTTAACTTTCAACACTTTCACGTTAACTCCTTCGCTCATCGCTCTAACCCTTTGCGCCATATCTAGCGTTACTAATGTCATATTATAATCTTTTGCGATTTCAATAATCTTAGAATCGTTAATATCTCTTGATTTATATGGCTTTCTTACAATTACATGTAATGGAGTAGCACCTAAAAACATTTTACGCAATGTATCTGTTTTTTCTAACTTCATAC
This sequence comes from Sulfurospirillum multivorans DSM 12446, assembly GCF_000568815.1. NCBI lineage: Bacteria > Pseudomonadati > Campylobacterota > Epsilonproteobacteria > Campylobacterales > Sulfurospirillaceae > Sulfurospirillum > Sulfurospirillum multivorans. The sequence continues at coordinate 3,116,068 of NZ_CP007201.1, read as the reverse complement.
CATCAAGAGGTAAAACATCTAGCGCAATGCCATTACTATTTCCAAGTTGTCTAAAAAACTCTCTTGCTTGAAAAGCAACTGCTCTGTTTGCGTTGTTTTTATGTCCGTCAAGTTCTTGAAGAACAATATCAGTCACAAATACTGGTGCAATCTTTTCAAGTTTAGCGATGATTGCCTCACCACCCTCTACTGCGATTGATGTGTCGATTAAAATTCTTTGTGTGTCCATATCGAATCCTATTATTTTCGTATGCAGTATTTTTACACGTATTTGAATTTAATTCAAGAGTTTTTTTGATTTTGCCCCAAAAATAAAACGAATAGTCTATATATAACAAAAAACAAGGAGTTTCATATGGACAATTCAACAACAATCAGTCAGGTGGCTTTTTACAAAAGCTTTTTTGCCAATATGAGTGATGAGGATTTCCAATCTGTTTCTAAAGAGGAGATTGTTCAAATGTTTGAGAAGCTAGAAGCTGAATTCAAAAAAGAGAGGGAGTAGCAATGCACAGCGATAGGGATGCTTTAAAAAACATTGCTGAGAAAAAGTATTTTGAACTTTTACAATATTTTGAAAATGATCGAGGTATCGCCAAAGCATTAGCCCCTCATTATGGACGTTCTATCGATGTCTTAAAGCGAAATTTAGGTCTTTTTACTTTTAGAAATCAGAAATCAACTCAAGATTTCATAAATGCGTCTAATGTTGTATTGGCGAAGATTAAAGTTCAAAAAATCGATGCCACAGCGCTTCTTTTGATAGGGTTCGACATGAGCCCTATTGTTTTAGTTGAACAAGCAAAAAAGCTTATTGACTTGGGCATCAATGTGATTGCACCACAGGCCATTATTGAAAATACACATGAGCAGTTTTGGGACTATATTAAGGCAGATATAGCCTTAGCTGACTTTATTGTGATATGTGAGGTAAATGGCGTTGAGAATACTTTGCTACAAGATACAGCAAAGGATAAAGAGATCATTGATATACAGGATATTAACGATGTAAAAGCATATGCAATGCGAGTTACTTTAAAAAAATCCAAATACGGCATGAAATAAAACGAATAGTAGATATAAAAAAATTAGGAGTTAAATATGGAAAACATTACTGAAATTAAAAAGGCTAGAAAAAGATTAAGTGCACTTGATAAACATTATGATGAAATTATTACTTTAGGGACCGTTCAGAATTCTGTGTCAATCGGGTAAAATAACAAATACCCAAGGACACAGATATGAAGATAGAAATAGACGTAGAGCAATTTGCTCAAGATATTAAAGCCGGCAAGAGTATTGGTGGCTCAAATGGAGCCTTAGGATCACTCATCAAACAGCTAACCGAAGCCGCGCTAGCAGCTGAGATAGATTCGCACCTCTCCCAAGACCTCAATAGAAATCGAAAAAATGGCTATAGTTCAAAGACTATGAAAAGCGATCATGGTGCCTTTGAACTTGATGTTCCAAGAGACCGTAACGGTAGCTTTGAACCTGAAATCGTAAAGAAAAACCAGACCAGCATGACGAGTGAAATCGAAGAGAAGGATTCTTTCTCTCTTCGCACTTGGCAATAGCTATTCCCAAATAGCCAAACACATAGAGGATTTTTACTGCGTAGGCTTCTCTAAAGCCACTATAAGCGCCGTAACCGACAAGATAATACCAATGCTTCAAGAGTGGAAAACAAGACCCTTAGAAGCTGTGTATCCATTTATATTCTTAGATGCCATTCACTACAAAGTAAAAGAGGATGGTCGCTACATCTCAAAAGCATTTTATACAGTGCTTGGTGTTCGAGTGGATGGCAAGAAAGAAGTCTTGGGACTTTACCTCAATGAAAGTGAAGGCGCCAAATTCTGGCTACAGGTGCTTACCGATTTGCAAAACCGTGGCGTTAAAGATATCCTCATTGCTTCGGTAGATGGGCTTAAAGGCTTTCCAGAAGCGATAAACTCAGTCTTTCCAGATACGGAGGTGCAACTCTGTGTAGTTCACCAAATACGCAACAGTCTCAAATATGTGGGCTCTGCTTATCAAAAACAATTTGCTAAAGAACTCAAAGCCGTCTATCAAGCTTTTACCAAAGAAGAAGCAGAATTTGAGCTTGATAAGTTGGAAGAAAAATGGGGTAAAAAATACCCTATCGTCTTTCAATCTTGGAGAAATAAATGGGATAATTTATCTGTCTACTTCCAATATCCAGAAGATATACGTAGAGTTATTTACACAACTAATATCATCGAATCAGTCCACCGCCAGTTTAGAACTCTAACGAAAACCAAAGGTGCTTTTCCCAATGATGATAGCCTGCTAAAACTACTTTATATGGGGATTCAAAATGCCCAGCAAAAATGGACTATGCCAATTAGAAACTGGAGCTTAACAATCTCTCAATTAGCCATTCACTTTGAGGGACGGCTTGATGACGCTTTAAACTTATGATACAATTTTAGGAATTATCCGATGTTGACACAGAATCTTGAACACTACCTAGTGTGAGGCTTTACATGTAAGGAAAAATCCTTACATGTAAAAGGTTTAAAGCGTTATTTTTCGTCTTTTCTAAGAGCCTCTTTTGCCCCTTTCACTGCGCCATCCATCATGTTTTTTGCCACTTCCCATGCACGAAATCCTAGCTTTTTCGCATCCTGTGCCATCTGTTTGGCGGTCTCATTTTCAAACTCAAATTGTTTGAACGATTCGACTTTTTCCGATGCCTTTTTCTCAAAGTTATTTACATCTTTTTTAAGCGATTCAAGTTTTTTCTCAGCCTTGTCTTTAAAGGTTTTTTCAAAAACAGACGCCTCTGCTTTAAGCTGTTCAATGCGCTCGCTAATGACCTCTTTGGCATCATTGGCAGCACGTTTTATTTTAGCGGTTGAGCTGTTCATCTCTTTGATCATCTCTTTGATGAGACTTGCAGAAATGCCCTCACTGTGCGAAGCGGTGACTTCCAAGAGGGTTATAAACTGCTCGTCCATACGCAAAAGCTCTTTGCGAAGCTCCGAAAGATCGGTCTCTAAAAGCCCTTCCATGGACTCAGTTGGCGCATATTTGAGATCATTTTTAAATTTATCGATCGCCTTGGTAATGCCTTCACGCACACCGTTGATCGCGCCATCTAAAATATCTTTCGCATGTCCTTGATCTTCATCGGCGATGTCGACACTTGCTGTAATAATCGTATTGGAAATATCAATAATGCGCTGTTTGGTCAGATCGCCCTCGGCGATGGTTTGAAAGCTGAGGTTTTTGGTGATCTCATGAATCGTATCAGCGATGTCTGTGCCATTTTCAAGTGTGGTAAGCAGTGCTTCTTGGGTAGTCTCTTTGAGAATACCTAGCATCTCAATTCCGCGCAGTTTTGCATCGTGCAGGGCGGTTAACGCACTCTCCTGCGTTTCGGGTTGCATATGAGAAATATGCGCTTCAAGAACACAAAATGCTTCCGCAACGGTGAATCTAATTTGCTGTTTTTGAGCAAAAATGCTCTTCTCTAACTGCTCTTTTTCGTAGATGGATTTGTATAAAAATGCCTCTTTTTCATGGCTGATCGCTTTTAAAAGACCATCAATCACGGCACTAATGGCACGAGGAGATTTAAGCCCTTCATCGTGCAGTGCTTTGCAGAAAAGCTCAAAAAGCTCGCCGATGCGGTTGTGAATGTTGGCTTCATCTTTGAGACGTTGCACTTTTTTACGTGAGAGTTCAAAGCTAAGCTCACTGATCAGTTTTAGCAGATCCGCATTGCCTTTATTCTCTTTGAGTGTGGCTAGAAAAATAGTATAGGTAGATTCCATGGTGTGACCTCTTTTACAGTACAAATTTTATGTGTTGGTGACTTTTCAGCAGGTGAAAAAGCATTTTACGATCGTCCGCATTGTGAACAAGCACGCGCAGGGTATAACTTGCGTAGTTGCCTTTCGTGCTGTTTTGCGATTTGCGAACCTCATGAATGCGCTCTTCTAAGATCTCCTGAACTAAGGTGGTGACGTTGTGCTCGACGCTAAGGACGAGCTTGTACTCCCAATGACAGGGGTAATCAAGCTGAAGTTCGGGTGTAGTTTCCACTTTTGCCTCCACTTTTAGATTCGAGTTGAATGTCGCTGATGACCATCGATTTATCGATAGCTTTGGACATATCGTAAATGGTTAAAAGCCCAATGCTCACCCCTGTAAGCGCTTCCATCTCCACGCCCGTTTGCCCTTTGAGTTTTGCGGTAACAGTGAGTTTAAATCCAGGAAGTTCTGGAAGCTCTTCCACGTCACAATTCACGGAAGTAAGCATCAAAGGGTGACACATAGGGATGAGATCGCTGGTACGTTTTGTTCCCAAAATCGCTGCAATAACCGCTGTTTGAAGGACGGGTCCTTTTTTGGTTTGCTGAGAGATAATCATATCAAACGCAACGTGACTCATCGTGATCATGCCACTGGCAATCGCAACCCTAAAACTCTCAACTTTATCGCTAACATCGACCATCTTTGGTCTATCTTTTTCATCTAAATGGGTGAGTTTCATCCGCCCCTCTTTGGTTTTACTTGGTTTCTTCTCTTCGGCACTTAGGTGATTGAATCTGCCCTGCTGCTTGGAAAAGAAGTCAAATCTATTATAACACCATTTCTCTTAAGTCATACGTGTGATAAGAGTGTGTCATTTTTTCTCATTATTCAGAAAAACAGCCCACTTGCAGACTAGAAATCTTGATTTTATGCTACAATGATTATGAAAAGTCATTCAAGTTACCTTGAAATTAACGTAGTTACGGGCAAAAGGTAACGCGGGTGGTTGAAAAATGAGGAGTATGGTCAAGATGAATATTTACGTGGGCAATGTAAAGTATGAGATGACGGGAGATCAACTTAAAGAGATGTTCTCAGCGTATGGTGAAGTATCAAGTGCAAGAATCATCAGTGATAGAGAGACTGGACGATCCAAAGGTTTCGGTTTTGTTGAAATGCCAAATGATTCAGAAGCGTTAGCTGCTATCGAAGCGACAAACGAGAAAGAGATCGGTGGAAGAACTTTAAAAGTGAATGAAGCCAGACCTCGCGAAGAGCGCCCAAGAAGATCTCCAAGAGATTTTAACTAGGCGTTACATGTAAAGAAGCCCCACGCTCTTGGCATGGGTTTCTTTACCCCTTTTATCCTACTTAGCGTGAAAGCGCAAAACCTATGCCGATACGATCGGTTCGTTTATTATAATCAATCAAACTTTCTGAATAGCCGCTATAGAGTTGAATGTATCCAAATAAATTCTCTGCCCACATTGGGAATGTCCAGTCAAATTGCACCGCACCTTTGTTCTCACTGGATCGCATATTGTTGCGCACCAATACTTTAAAGGTCTGTTTTTTCCACGGATAGATCAGTTCCAAATCCCCATACCCTAAATAGTCATCAATGTCGGGATTATCATCGGTTGCTTCATCCTCGGGTAAACGGTACCAGACACGAGGTGAAATAACAAGTCCGCCTGCTTGGAAAAAGGCTTTGGCGTAGACTCTGTTCCATGAACGCGATTTATCACCACCTTGGCCATTGGATTGATGCACGATACCCAATTGATAGGCTTTGATGAAACTATCGGTATCAAAGTGAGGCATAATCATAAAAAGCTCTGGCTCATAATTGCTCTCGCGAAACGGAGATGAATCAGACGCCGTTTGCCACCACGAGGTTTGGGTATACGCAACCACAAAGCTCTCGTTGAGCCCCAAAAGATTATCGGTCAAGCCTTTTTGAAAACTGACTTGAAATTTGGTCTCTTGATTATCTCTGTTTGCGTGATCGACGGTGTCGTACGTGATGGGCAGAAGATAGTTCATCTTATAAGGCGCTATGTCAAATGTTTTGGTGACCATTTGGCGCACCGAACTTTGTGTCTCTTCGTCATCGTCATACGGTGTTAAGAAAGAGCTGTAGATGGCTTCCGTGCGTTCCGCTTTTTGGTGCTGTTGCGCAATGCTGTTTTCTAACTCTTTATTTTGGGAAGTTTTGGCTTCAAAACTTAAAATCGCCGCTTGTTTGTACCAGTATAATGAACGTTCATTATTGTGCTGTGCCTCGTATTGTTTGGCTAACTCATACGCAGCCTTCGCATCGCCACGTTTGGCTTGATCCTCAAGAACGCTGAGCTCATCTGCCAGTAGCCCCCAAGGAATTTGTGCTAGAATAGCACACAAAACTAATTTTTTCACGCGTTACCTTTCAAAAGATAAAATTATAACGCAATAATGGTGGATATAAAATGAATCGTATACAACAAGGAAATATTGCAGGGCTTAGTGCCATTTTGCTGTGGGCAACGTTGGCACTTTTTACCGTTTTTACCCAAAAGATTCCCCCGTTTCAGCTGACGTTTATGGCATTTAGTGTGGCATTTATGATTGGGCTTGGATTGTGGATCAAAGAGGGTAAAGGCATTATGATTCATCTGAGATTGCCATGGAAAGTCTGGATAGTGGGCATTTACGGTCTTTTTGGTTACCACTTTTTTTACTTTTTAGCGCTTAAAAGTGCTCCTGCTTTGGAAGCCAATCTGATTAATTACCTCTGGCCTTTGCTGATTGTGCTTTTGAGCAGCTTTCTTCCCAATGAAAAACTACGATGGTTTCATATCGCAGGAGCCCTTTTAGGGTTTTTGGGAGCTTTAGTACTTTTAGGATTTGGCAAAGAGATCGCTTTTTCTTCTCAGTATACGCACGGTTACATGTACGCGCTTTTGTGTGCGTTTATTTGGAGCAGTTATTCGGTGCTTTCACGCTATTTTGGTGCAGTTCCCACCCTCAGCGTTGGCGGATTTTGTGGTGCGAGTGCACTGCTTGCCTTATGTGCACATTTGGTGTTTGAGCAGACGTATACGCCTACTTTTGAAGAGTGTATCGCGGCAATTGGGTTGGGACTCGGTCCCGTTGGGGTGGCTTTTTTTGTCTGGGATTATGGGATGAAACAAGGTGACATTAAGTTAATTGGCTCGCTCTCGTATGCGACACCGCTTCTTTCAACACTCATGTTAGTGCTTTTTGGACGATCAGCTCCCAACAGCGCAATTTGGATCGCGTGTGCCCTGATCGTCCTTGGTTCGATACTCTCTTCCCTCCCTTTTTTTAAAGGGTTGCTTTCAAAGATTAATACTCGTAATCGACCACTTTAGAGACGGCATTCAGTGATTTGATGAAATTCACCACTTCGACATGAATCGGATGCGTTGCGTAGGTTTGCAAATCCTCTTTGGTCTCAAAATCACTGATGAGGGCGACATCAAAGGCTCGCTCTTCTGTGCAAAAATTGATGCCAACTTCCAGATGCTTCACAAAATCAAGCTTGCCTTGCATACTCATAATGCGATCTTTCACCGCTTGTTTAGACGCCTCAGAATTATCAGGCAGTTTAAAAAATACAATATGCTTAACCATCATTTCTCCTTCATTTTTGGACATTATAGCAAATATAAAGGAGAAAGAAATGATGCAATGACGTGTGACATTTAACACTAATTTAACACTTTGGCGATAGACTCAACACAATTTTCCAAAAAGGAGCAAAGGATGCAAAAAAGTCTATGGGTGATCGTTTTCGCAATCGTTTTAGCATTGGGATTACACGCAAATGAGTTCAATAAAATGGCGACGGGTGAGCCAGAATTGATTCAAAAAGGGGATGAAAAAGCGTATTGTCCTATATGTGGCATGAGTCTGAAAATGTTCTACAAAACGTCACATGGGGTGATCTTAAAAGATGGTACCGCAAAACAGTACTGCTCTATCAGATGTCTTGCAGCGGACTATCCAGCCATTGAATCACACATCTCTAAAATTGTGGTCACCGATGTCAAAAGTGAAAAACTCATCGACGTGAAGAGTGCATTTTATGTGGTCGGTTCCAAAGTGCCTGGAACGATGAGCATGGTCAGTAAACTTGCCTTTGCTAATGAAGCCGATGCCAAAGCATTTGCGACAGAAAATGGTGGTGAAGTGATGAATTTCGATGCAGCCTTTGCCAAAGCAAAAGCCTCTTTAGCCAATGATGTTGATGAGTTTATCAAGAAAAAGCAAAAGGGTATGTACCCGATGGGTGAGAAAATCTACAATGGCAAATGTGAAAAAGAGAAGATTCATCTCGAAGCGTTTAACACCATTGCGGAGCTCAAAGTTGGTTTGAAAAAAACGCAAGTGTGTGGAGAGCTAAATGAACAAGAACTCCAAGCGGTTTCGCTGTATCTTTGGGAAATTGTACGTTTAGAAGCGCATGAGCATAAAACAACGATTCATGTCGAAAAAGATGAAAAATGCCCTGTATGCGGGATGTTCGTTTACAAGTATCCCAAATGGGCTGCGCGCATGAATTACAGTGAAAATGGCAAACCTGTTAGCCATGCGTTTGATGGTGTGAAAGATCTGTTGAAATTTTATCATGCGCCTTCAAAATGGGGCAATTACACGAAACATAAAGATGCTGAGCTTACCATTTTGGTCAGTGATTACTACACGGGGGATGCGATCGATGGAATGAAAGCATTTTATGTTGTGGGAAGCGATGTTGTAGGACCGATGGGAAAAGAGTTTATTCCTTTTAAAACCCTCACCAGTGCGCAAACGTTTATGAAAGATCATAAAGGACTACAGGTGGTAGAGTTTTCTAAGATCGATGAAGCGCTGGTTTACGCGCAGGACAAGTAAGTTAGACCAATGAATGAGGTTGCTCGAAGATATAGCCTTGAAAAAGATCAAATTCAAGTTCACGAGCAGCCTCAACAACGGCTTTTGCGTTAAGGTGTGTTGCCACACTTTGAATATGTTTACTCTGCGCTAGCACGACAAGGCTTTTACATGTAAGCTGTGCAGATGCGCCCAGTGCGAGATTTCGAATGAGATCACCATGCACTTTGATTACATCAATGAGCCCTGCTTCAAACTCGTTGATCAGCTCGACATTATCCAGCGCAAGCATCAGCCCCGCATCTTTGAGTTCTCGCATCGCTTTTTTTAAATTTCCAAGAGGCGTTTTTGGATCGTATTGAATCTCTAGGACGATTGATTTTTCTGCAAAACACGTTTTCAAAAAGCTTACATGGTTGGTGTTGATCAGATCTTCAGAGGAGAGGTTGAGTGCAAGGCGCAGCCCTGTTTGGTCGCACAGTTGTGCTACTTTGTGTGCGATGCTTTCAAAAAGTGCATTGTAGAGATTGCGTTCTTTGGCAATTTTTAAAAAGAGTTTGGGCGATTGGAGGGTTTGATGATAGGCTAAGCGAAGGAGTGCTTCGTAGTAAAAAGGCTCTTCATTTTGATCAACAATCGCTTGAAAATGGAGCACGATTTGCCCATTTTCAATCGCACTTTTCATCATCGCTTCCATCGCTTCTTCGTTTTCACTCATCAACACATTGGCAAATTCGGAGTAGGTGACAAAGGGTTGATTTTCTGCTTTGGCGACTAAAAGGGCTTTTTGTGCTTTTTCCAAAGGTTCAAAATGGTCAAAACTGATGCCGATGTGAACTTCGACCTCGATATTTTTATTTTGATAGGCAAAGCTTAGACGCTCCATCTCTTCAGACAGCGCAAAGATGAGGTTCTCCATCTTGGAGAGTTCAAAAGGAGTGTCGAGCAAAAGAGCAAATTTATCATCGTGTATGCGAAAAAGCTCCATCTCTTTGGCTCTTGCAAAGCTTTGTAGCGTCATCGAAAACGCGCACAATACGAAATTTCCCCCCTTCGTCGCCAAACTCCAGATTGATATTTTTGAACTGTTTGATGTCGACCAAAAAGAGTTTTGGGCTTTTACATGTAAGCAGTTTGGCTTCAAACGCATTGAGGGAAGAGACGTTAGTCAGTGAATCGATCATAAAAGCTCCTGTGCTTTTTGGTATTCATCAGGATGGTTAAGGTTAAAAAAAGGCTCGTCTGATTCAAAAGCGATAAATTTGGTACGGCTTTGGCTGAAAACGGAGCGGATTTTGTGCTCATTCTTGGCAAGTTGCGCACGAATGGTTTTCACAATGGACGGAGCATAAATCGCGCAGAGTTGATGCGAAGCGCACGGTGAGGTGGCAACAATCGCATCATCGCCCTCTTCAAAATTTTTATACAGTGTTTCAAAAATCTCAGGCGTGACAAACGGGGTATCGACGCTGAGCACACACACGGGCGTTTGTAACTGCTCCAAAATGGAGAGCAGTGCAACGAGCGGTGAGTGGTCGGCAAAGTTTGGATTATCGTCGATAAAGGAGGCTTCAAACGCAAATTTTTCGCTGTTTTTAGCGCTTACATGTAAACGAGAAAAGTAAGGTTTGAGCCTGTGCAGTTGAAACTCGGTGAGTGTTTTAAATCCGCCAAAGGGAAGCAAGGCTTTATCGCTTCCCATGCGCGAACTTTTCCCACCAGCAATAATCACCAAAGGCAGTGGGATCAAAGGCATTACAGTGATCTTGGATCGGTGATTTTGCCCATAACGGCACTGGCAGCTGCTACGGCTGAGTTGGCAAGATAAATCTCACTGGTGCGCGCACCCATGCGTCCCACAAAATTACGATTGGTCGTGGAGACACAACGTTCCCCTTCGCCCAAAATGCCCATATAACCGCCTAAACAGGCACCACAGGTTGGGTTACTAAAGACGGCTCCTGCTTCTATAAAAATGTCCACCAAGCCCTCTTTTTGCGCTTGCAAGGAGATTTTTTGTGTTGCTGGGGTGATGATAAGGCGTGTTTTACGTGCGACTTTGCGACCTTTTAAGATGGTTGCCGCGATACGCAAATCTTCCAAACGACCGTTGGTGCAACTGCCGATAAAGACTTGATCGATGCTCAAATCATCTTTGACCGCTTCATTGATCGATTTGCCATTTGATGGTAAAAATGGATACGCAATCACGGGCTCAAGGTTCGCGACATCGATGTGAAGGACGTGGACATAGGTAGCGTCTTCGTCTGAGTAGAAGAATTTTGGCTCGCGTGCAAGATTTTTGTCGTTTAAAAAGGCTTTGGTAATGTCATCCACCGCGACGATACCGCTTTTGGCACCCGCTTCAATCGCCATGTTGCACAAGGAGAAACGATCATCCATACTGAGATAGCCAATAGTATCGCCTGTAAATTCGAGCGTTCGGTACAACGCGCCGTCAACTCCTAAAATACGAATCACTTCAAGGATGAGATCTTTTCCGTAAACGTATTTTTTAGGTTTGCCACTAAAGACGACTTTGATGGATTCGGGTACTTTAAACCAGTTCTCACCGGTGATCATCGCAAATGCAAGGTCAGTGGAACCCATGCCCGTAGCAAAAGCACCAAGAGCGCCGTGCGTACAGGTGTGTGAATCGGCACCGATGATGACATCGCCTGGAACGATAAGACCTTTTTCAGGTAAAAGCGCATGCTCAATGCCCATATCTTTTTCATCAAAATAGTGTTTAAGGTCGTGTTTGTACGCAAATTCACGGCTAATTTTGGCTTGATTGGCACTGGCAATGTCTTTGGCAGGAATGTAGTGATCCATGACGATGCTAAAGCCATCAGGGTTGGCAAGCTTGGTCGCGCCACTCTCTTCAAACGCCCTAATGGAAATGGGCGTGGTAATGTCGTTGCCGATGACCATGTCGATTTTACTTTTGATAATCTCGCCCGCTTTGACAGCGTGACCCACGTGGTCGCTAAAAATCTTTTCAGTGATGGTTTGTCCCATGGTATGCCTTTTGTTTACATGTAAGAATTAGGGGTATTTTAGCGAAAAAAGGTTTAAGAAAAAAAAAGAGCAGAGGAGTCCCCTAAAAAGGGCGACTCTTAAGAAAGATTATTTACCGCAGCCGCAACCGCCACCACCGCATGAAGTTCCATCATCATTTTTAGACGTGTCGATGGAAAAAGGAAAGTACGCTGGGCAGAAACGAAACAGTGCCGTTGCCAGCAACACGATACCAATCAGCCCAAACCAGCTGTTAAAAATAACCCCTAAAATAATCACAGCAACACCCACAATCGCACGAAGCATTCGGTCTGTTTTTCCTATATTACATTTCATTTTAACTCCTTATCTAATTTGAATCATTATAAGACAATTAACCTTGTTCTGTCAGTAACATACGTTACAAAAGTGTTACAAAATCTCAATCGCTTTGCGGTGCAACTTCACGAAGTTCTGCTTTTCAAGGTCTTTAAGCACCCGACTGATCACAACGCGCGATGTACCCAGTGCTTCGGCGATCTCTTCATGTGTTGCTTGAACGATCTTTGAAGGGTGAGCGCGAAGCCACTCCAAGATGCGACTGTCGAGTTTTTTAAATTTGATGTCTTGAATCAGTGTCGCAAGAGCGTCAAGTTTGATACGTAAAAAGGGAAAAACATAGTTGAGGTACGAGGGCGAGCGATGCATGAGGTATTTGACCACCTCTTCGCTGACCATCCAGCCTTCAACATCGCTAAGACTTTGCGCCGTTCCAATCGCAGGCGTTTGAGAGATGGTGCTTGAGGTGTTGATGACGCACTGTTCGCCTTCTTTGAGCGCATACAGAGGGATTTTTTGATCGTTTTTTGCGTACATGTAAAGCTCAATTTCGCCTTTGCCTAAGAGCAAAATATCTTTGCAAATCGCTTCTTGGTAAAAAAGGATCGTATGTTTAGGAATCGATACGCGTTTAGCATGGCGTAAAAGATAGTCAAACTCCTCGCCGTTAAGCACTTTGGCAAATTCAAAATCGTGTAAATCAAGCATCCCGAACCTTTACATGTAAATAGATTATTGTACAAAAAAAAGAGCAATAAATAAGAATCTATTCATTAAATGATAAAAATTACTATTGACAAATAATTATTGATATGTTAGAATTTCATCACAAAACAAAATCTAAATCATAAGGAAAACAAATGGCATGTGATACCACTAATGTTGAAGCGAAAGCTTCTAATACCGTCGAAGAAAACAATTCAGAAATGAAAATACAGGAGAAAAAAACAATGAGTTCATCTTTAGTTCTACAAAAAGCCCCAATATTTAAAATGGATGCATACGACGCCAAAACAGGTCACTATACCACGGTTAAAAGTGAAGATTACGAAGGAAAATGGCATGTGGTCTGCTTTTATCCAGCCGATTTTACCTTTGTCTGCCCAACAGAAATTGCGGCAATGAATGCAAAATACGATGAGTTTCAAGAGCTAGGTGTTGAGATCTTAGCGGTTTCAACTGATACAAAATTTTCACACAAACGTTTCGTTGAGACTGAGCCTATTTTAGCAGGTTTAAAACTAACTATCGGTGCCGATCCAACGGGTACCGTAAGTCGTGCTTTTGGCGTGATGATCGAAGATGAAGGCATTGCCCTTCGTGGACGTTTTCTGATCAATCCCGAAGGTGTGTGTGTCGCACAAGAGGTTCAAGCGCCGATGGTTGGACGAAACGTGAACGAATTTTTACGCCAAGTCAGAGCATGGCAACATGCCAGCAAAACAGGCGAAGTATGCCCTGCAGGTTGGAGACCAGGCAAAAAAACATTGCCTGTTAATACTGACGTTGAGAAGATGACAGGTCGCGTGGGTGATTATATTACCATCGAAGAGATTCTTTCTTAAACGACGTTACATGTAAACGCTAAAGACCCTTTAATTGAGGGTCTTTGCCTTTCCTCTTTTTTAAGTCCTTCATTAAATACAATTATCAAAATAAAATCATTCATAATCTAAATAATGACAGTAATGCAAACTAGTTCTTAAATAATAAAAATTCCTATTGACAAATAATTATCAAAGTGATATGGTTATATTAGCCTTAAAATTGAACGTTATGGCTATCAAAAAAAGGAAAAAATAATGACACAACACTCAAAAACAATGACAACCACAGGTGGAAATCCAATCGCGGATAACCAAAATTCTTTAAGCGCAGGTTCGCGTGGACCGCTCTTACTTCATGATTATCAACTGATTGAAAAACTTGCGCATCAAAATCGTGAGCGCATTCCTGAACGAACGGTGCATGCGAAAGGCTCTGCCGCGTTTGGAACGCTCACGATTACGGAGGATATTTCGCGCTACACAAAAGCAAAAGTGCTTCAAAAAGGAACAGTGACCGATCTTTTTTTACGTTTTTCGATCGTCGCTGCAGAGCGAGGTGGGGCAGATGCCGAGCGTGATGTGCGAGGCTTTGCGATGAAGTTTTACACTGAAGAGGGAAATTGGGACTTGGTGGGCAATAACACGCCAGTCTTTTTCGTTCGTGATCCTCAAAAGTTTCCCGATTTTATTCACACCCAAAAACGTCACCCAAAGACCAATCTTAGAAGCAATACCGCTAAATGGGATTTTTGGTCACTTTCGCCTGAGAGTCTGCACCAAGTGACGATTTTGATGTCCGATCGAGGGCTTCCAAAAGGGTATCGGAACATTGATGGATTTGGTTCGCATACGTTTAGCCTTATCAATGCCCAAAATGAGCGTTTTTGGGTGAAGTTTCATTTCAAAACCGAGCAAGAAATTGAGAACTACACCGACGCAGAAGCAGAAGCCGTTGTGGCAAAATCACGTGAAAGTTCTCAAGAAGATCTGTATGAAGCCATTGAGCGCCAAGAGTTTCCACGGTGGAAATTTAAAATTCAGATCATGACCAAAGAGCAAGCAGAAGTGTGTGCTTTCAATCCCTTTGATCTCACTAAAGTATGGCCACATGGGGATTATCCATTGATTGATGTGGGTGTGATGGAGCTGAATCGCAATCCACAAAATTACTTTGCTGAGGTAGAACAATCCTCATTCAGCCCATCCAATGTGGTACCAGGCATCGGCTTTTCGCCTGATAAAATGCTCGCAGCCAGAGTCTTTTCGTATGCCGACGCACACCGTTATCGTGTGGGAACGCACTATGAGATGCTTCCGATCAACCGACCAAAAGCAGAGGTCAATACTTACAATGCCGATGGGTCCATGCGTTTTGATGTGCCAGATTTTGGTGATGCTTTTTATGAACCAAACAGCTTTGGAGGCCCCAAAGAAGATAAAGCTTATTTGGAACCCGCATTTCCTGTCAATGGGGATGGCGATAGGTACGATCACCGCATTGGAAACGATGATTTTTCACAGCCAGGAGCGCTGTTTAGACTGATGAATGAAGATCAAAAAGCACAACTTTTTGGCAACATCGCAAGAGCCATGGATGGCGTGCCACGAGAGATTGTGGATCGTCAGATTGCCTTGTTTGACCAAGCTGATCCCGCGTATGGCGCAGGTGTGCGTCACGCTTTAGGCATCTAAAATGCAACCAATTTCCCAAGAAGAGGAGGCTCGCTACGTCGAGCTTCAGGAAATGGCGCTTGATTTTGCACGCAAAGGGCAGAGTGATATTTTAGCTTCCATGCTAGAAAGTGGTTTACATGTAAACTTATCGGATGCCAAAGGTAATACGCTCTTGATGCTTGCTTCGTATAATGGCGAACTTGAGACAGTAAGAGCGCTTATTGCGTATGGTGCGTGTGTCGATCAGCGCAACGATCGAGACCAAACACCTCTAGGGGGAGCTTCATTTAAGGGCTATCTGGAGATTTGCAAAGTCTTGGTGGAAGCAGGTGCGAAGGTGCATGCCGACAATGGTGGCGGACGAACGCCCATCATGTTTGCAGCACTCTTTGGGCGTGTTGCGGTTGTGGAGTATCTGCAAAGTGTTGGGGAAAAAGGGCGCGATGAAACGATTTTAGGGATTTCACTGCGTCTTGTTGCCCGTGTCGTGTTGTCTCTAAAGATGCTTTTTACGGGAAAACCTAGACATATTCTCAGCGCGCGTAGCGCCTAACTGAGACCTAAAGACTAAGCAAACCCTTTGTAGTTGGCTAAAAAACGTTTGATGCCCTCGGTCGCGAAGAGGGCTTCACCCCACGGTTTGGGGTCGATAATATCAAAGTGTTCCTCTTTTAGAACATACACGCACGCACGAATCAGCTCATTTTTAACCAGAAGCTCCACCTCTTTACGCTCGTAATATTCGCCTTCAAAAATATCAAGAATGATCCTATCTTCCTCGCTTATATCATAATAAACGACCCCTTCGACAAGCTCATCGGCTTGGAAGATGACAGGGTAAACATCATCTTTGACAGAACGTCTGGCATAACCGCTTAAGGTCGCTTTTTGCGAGAGATAATTGCCTTTAACCAGCCTGTTCCAGACGTCTTCAAACATCAATGATCCATACGTAAAGAGGTGTGTCATGTGCCTGCTCCTTGATGAAAATCTTACCACGCTTTGCACCCATTTGGGTGATCAAAATCTGTGCAAATGAAGGTATAATAATAAGAAATCATCCGAGGTTTTTAATGGTTACATGTAAACTATCCAACACACATGAAGATTTTTGTGCCCTAACGCACGCTTTGGACACCGAACTGGGTGCGCGCTATGGCAAAGTGCAAGCACTGTACGATCAACACAATGTGATCGATCCTATCGAAACCGCATTGGTCGGGTATGAAGATGACCTACCTGTGGCGTGCGGATGTTTTAAAAAGATCGATGCCAAAACAGTGGAGATCAAACGCATGTTTGTAAGTCCAACGTATCGAAGACGTGGGTTTTCGTCACAGATTTTAGGAATATTAGAGGCGTGGGCAGCGGAGCTTGGCTTTAGCGAAGCGCGCTTGGAGACAGGTAAAGCTCAACCCGAAGCGATTGCGCTTTATGCCAAAATGGGGTATGCGGTCATTCCCAATTATGGACCTTATGTGGGGATGGAAAACAGCGTTTGTATGTCTAAAAAACTAAGGAATTAGCATGGTACACTGCACCTTTTCTTCTCCTGTAGGAACGTTACTGATCTCAGCGGATGAGCGTGGCATTTGCGCTTTGGATTTTGATGATAATGGCGAAATTCTTAAAGATTCAAATCAACATATTGAACTACTCAAAAAAGAGCTAGAAGCCTATTTTTCGGGAAAACTCAAAACCTTTAGCGTGACCTTACACCCCAAGGGCACCTTTTTTCAGCAAGGTGTGTGGAATGTGCTTCAAAGCATTCCCTACGGCGAAACCATCTCGTACAGCCAAGAAGCAGAGCTTCTAAAACACCCCAAAGCCACGCGCGCCGTTGCGAATGCGAATGGTAAAAATAAGATCGCTATTATCATCCCATGCCACCGCGTCATTGCCAAAAATGGCGGGATCGGCGGGTACAGCGGAGGATTGTGGCGTAAAGAGTATTTATTAGCATTGGAGCAGAAATATCGATGAACGTCGTTTTAGCAATTGATTCATTTAAAGGGTGTGCGAGTTCGCAGGAACTCTCATCGTGGATAGAAGAGGGCATTAAAGAGGTTTACCAAGAGGCAAGCGTCACTGCGTGTTATATCGCCGATGGTGGAGAGGGAATGTTAGCGGCGATCATGCAAAATGTACGTGGAGAAATCGTTACATGTAAAGTCCATGACCCGTTGATGAATCCGATCAGCGCGCAGTATGGTATTTTAGAGGATGGCATAACCGCCGTCATTGAAATGGCGCAAGCAGGGGGGCTTCCGCTCGTTCCCAAAGAAAAACGCAATCCGCTTTTGACCACAACCTTTGGTGTGGGAGAGATGGTGAAAGATGCCATTGCAAAAGGGTGTCGGAAATTTATCGTCGGCATCGGTGGCAGTGCGACCAATGACGCGGCACTTGGCATGCTTCAAGCGCTTGGGTATCGTTTTTTGGATGAAGCGGGCAATGAATTAGGTCTTGGTGGAGCGATTTTGGAGAGCGTGCATCATGTGGATGAAAGCCGTGTGTTACTAGAGCTTAAAACATGTGAATTTACCGTCGCGTGCGATGTAGATAACGTCATGTTTGGACCCAGTGGTTCAGCGCACATTTATGCGGCTCAAAAAGGCGCGGACGCGGCCATGATCGAGCGCCTCGATGCGGGGATGAAGCATTTTACGCACGTCCTTAAAAGCACGCTGGGCAAAGATGTGGCAATGAACGCAGGCTCAGGTGCGGCGGGTGGAATGGGCGGCGGAATGCAAGCTTTTTTAGATGCGACCCTTCGTTCGGGCATTGAGATTATTTTAGATCAAATCGGGTTTGCTGCGCACCTCAAAGAGGCAACGCTCGTTATCACGGGAGAAGGGCGCATCGATCAGCAATCCTTAATGGGCAAAGTGCTCAGTGGCGTCTCCAAACGCGCTCAAAAAGCAGGCGTGCCCCTCATCGCCTTAGGCGGTGGCATTGCCGATGAATTGGAAGAGCACGAAGGCGTGGACGCACTTTTTTCCATTATGCGCTATCCGATGAGTTTGGAAGAGGCGATGGAAAAACCAAGAGCTGAAAAACTTGTCAAGCAGAGTGTGAAAGAGATATTTAGACTTATAAAATTAATAAAAAATTCTGCCTCGTAAGAGGCAAGCTTTAGCGCCATAGTGGCTAACGTAGCTTTTTAGGCTTTGCCTATAAAGCGTATTAAAAATGAAAAAGAGATGTATGAAACACGCAGAACTTGTTTGTATTAATGACTATTTAAAGCAATACCATAAAATTTCATCGATTTACCGTGTGGATGACAGTGTTTTGCGCATTATTTTTGAAGCGGGTGAGCCGTTGTTTGTTGACCTTGGGCGTGGGGATTCGTATATGTTTTTTAAAGAAGATTTCAAACAAGCGAAGCGTTATACCGCACCGTTTGATGTTTTGCTTGCTAAGCGATTTTCTAATGCGAAGATCGAGTCGATGGACGTGGAAGAGGGGAATCGTATTTGGCGTATTGGCGTGTTGGCAAGTTCGAGTTACAAGGCGATGCGCACAACCTTGCAGTTAGAGTTTACGGGGCGCAATACCAATGCGATCATTTTAGATGAAAACGAAGTGGTGTTAGAGGCGATGCGGCATATTGACGCGAGTGTTTCATTTCGCAGTGTCAAGGTCAATGAAATACTGGAAAAATTACCGCCTAAAGAGCTTAAAGAGAAGCCTTTTGACCTGAACGTAACCCTTGAGGAGTATCTTCAATTATCCTACGAAAAACGGTTACATGTAAAGATCGAAGAGATCAAGAAACAGAAAATCGCGCAGGTGGAGAAAAAGATAACGAAGCTCACCCAAGCGATCGATGCGCTTGAAAACGAAGCCGAGTTGATGCTTAAAAGTGATGAAGCGCAAAAAGAGGCATCATTGGTTTTGGCGCATTTGCATACCAATATGATCAAAGGTTATCAAGAGAGCGTGACATTACAGGATTTTGAAGGCAACGCTGTTACCATTGTGTTACCCCAAGCGCAAACGCCTCAAATGGCGGCGAATCTGCTGTTTAAAAAGTCAAAGAAATTGCGTCAAAAAGCACTCTCGGTGCATCGTCAAAAAGAGAACTTAGACGAGAAACGACTCTTTTTAGAGCGCATGGTCGGTGTCATTAACGCGGCGAGTGATCCTGAAGAGATACAGATTTTAGTGCCAAAACAGCGCAAATCAAAGCAAAAAGGCGATGAAAGCAATCTCTATGAGACCTTTTTGTTAGAGGGGTATCGCATTTTGCTCGGTAAAAATGAAAAAGGGAACATTGCACTCTTGCAAGAGGCGAAAAAGAACGATATATGGTTACATGTAAAAGATATGCCATCATCCCATGTGATTATCTGTACCGAAAAACAGAATGTTCCAGAATCGGTTTTGATATTTGCCGCAAAACTGTGCGTTGAGTTTAGCCTCACTCAAAAAGGTGGCTATTTGGTCGATTATACCAAACGCAAAAACGTCAAACCTTTTGATGGAGCGAATGTTGCTTATGAAGAGTATCAAACGCTGAAAATTTACAAGGAATAAACGCTTAACTTTTTCGTTAAGAAGTTTTCTGGCTCGTAGAGCCAAGCTTCAGTGCATAACGCAGCGTAGGTTCTTAGGCTTTGCCTAAGAAGCGTATCAAAATAGATAAGGAGTAGAGCTAAAGCTCTTTTTTTAGCCTTCCCAACTTGCCCAAAAAGGAGGAGTGTATTATGCCTGTAGGACCAATTGGAAATGTGATTTATGCCAACCAAATGATAACCGTGCAAGCGGGAAAACAGATGGACTACCAAAACAGTGTTCAAATGCAAAGTGCCATAGCTTCTGCCTTGCAAAACGAAAAAGAAGAGGTCGTTGAAGAGGTTAGACCTGCGGAAGAGACCTATAAAATTGACCCTGAACATGAACATGAACACCAAAGACGTGATGAAGAAAATGGCGCAACGGAAGAGCAAATGAAGCAAAAAGAGGAGCTTGCTGAGCATCAAGAGACCAAAGAAGAGGAAGTGCCTGCGGTACAGAACGGTCATTTGGACATTAAAGCTTAGCCTCACCTTGACTTTGCTATGATTGCTGCTTAACACACCACCATTAAAAGAGTCTTTATGAACTTGAAAACACTCTACGAATCCAATAAACAGCGCGTTTTCACGGGCTTAGTGATGGCGGCATTTGCCTCATTGGTTGCATTTTTAAACAACGCACTTTTAACATGGCTTATTTTAGGCGTCATGTATCTGTTTGCCTTTTACGAGGCGATGAACCTCTTTGACGTCAAAGACAACAAACTGTATGTGTATGCCGTGCTTCTATGGCTCGCGGCGTTTATCTACCCCAATCCTGATGATCTTATTTACCTCGCTATCATTGGCTTTTTAGCGGTTATGGCGTACACGAAAAAGGTTGATTATAGGCTTCTCGCCCCATTTTTATACCCTTCCGTTTCAATGCTGTTTCTCTACGCACTCTACCACGACTTTGGTATGTCTGTTTTGGTATGGTTGGTTATCGTTGTCGCACTCACCGATACAGGCGCTTATTTTGTAGGCAAAAGCATCGGTAAAACATCGTTTTCGCCGACTTCTCCCAATAAAACACTCGAAGGCGTCATCGGCGGCGTGCTCATCGGTACGGTAGTGGGCGCACTGTATGGCACATTCTTTATTTCTTTGTGGCTCTCTGCCATTATCGCCCTTGTGACATCCATTGCTTCGGTTTTTGGCGATCTTTTCGAGAGTTATCTCAAACGCGAAGCAGGCTTAAAAGACAGTGGCAATCTTTTCCCAGGACACGGCGGCATGTTAGACAGACTTGATGGCTATCTTTTTGGCGGTGTCGTTATGGTCATTCTGCTTCGAGGGCTCGCGTAAGTGGTACTTCTAGGCTCAACAGGCTCCATTGGCGTTAACGCGCTCCTGATCGCCAAACGCTTTGGCATTACGGTGGAAGCACTGGTTGCAGGCAAAAACATAGCACTTCTCAACGAGCAGATAAAAGAGCACCAACCCAAATATGTCGCAATCCATGATGCAAACGATCGCGCTTTGGTGAATCATCCCAATGTCCTTGTTGGGCAAGCGGGCATTTTAGAACTGCTTCAAAAAACAGAAAGTTTTTTAGTGGTGAATGCTTTGGTCGGTTTTGTAGGGCTCGCTCCTAGCATCGAAGCTTTGCGCCTTGGAAAACGCCTTGCCCTTGCCAATAAAGAATCCCTTGTTGTCGCAGGGCATCTGCTCGACACGTCTCATATTACGCCGATTGACAGTGAGCATTTTGGACTGTGGTATCTTTTAGGTAAACGTCCCGTTCGTGGCATGACGATTACGGCAAGCGGTGGAGCGTTTCGTGACACACCACTCAATGAACTTGCTCAAAAATCCTTTCAAGATGCCCTCAAACATCCCAACTGGAGTATGGGCGCAAAAATTACCATCGATAGTGCAACGATGACCAATAAACTTTTTGAACTTTTGGAGGCCAAATGGCTGTTTGGCGTTGACAAGCTGGATGCCATCATTGAGCCTAAGTCGTTGATTCACGCCTTTGTTGATTTTCAAGATGGCAGTACCACCGCACATTTAGCCGCAGCCGATATGAAACTTCCTATCGCTTTTGCCCTTTTAGGTGAAGTTGAAGAGCCGATCTTACCTTCCATTGATTTAGCTTCCATTGGCTCATTCTCGTTTCAAAAAATTGAGCCAGCACGCTATCCGATTTGGGAGATTAAAGACGACGTATTAGCACATCCAACGCGCGGTGTTGTGATCAATGCTGCCAATGAAGTGGGCATTACCAAGTTTTTCAACCAAGAAATTACCATTTTAGAACTGGCAGAGCGAACGATTAAAGCGTATCGACACTTTGAAGATGCGATTCCTAAGAGTTTGGATGAGGTTTTTGAGATTGACCGTGAAGTTCGTCGTTACTGCTTATCGTTTTAGTTTTACATGTAAAGATTTTCAAACACACAAAATTTCCATAGTGAGGTGTCAATGTTACACAAGACAGACTATAATTTTAGACTCAGGGACAGCATTATTGGTTTGCAGTTCTTATTTGTTGCTTTTGGGGCGTTGGTTTTAGTTCCCATTTTGACAGGGCTTGATCCTAACGTTGCGCTTTTTACCGCAGGGTTTGGAACGCTTCTGTTTCAACTTACTACGCGCGAGCAGATTCCTCCAATTTTCTTGGCGTCTTCGTTTTCGTTTATCGCGCCGATTATTTACGGGCTTAAAACATGGGGACTTGCAGGCACGATGTGTGGTCTTGCGGCGGCGGGTTTGTTCTACTTTTTCCTCAGTGTTCTTGTACGTATTAAAGGCTCAGACTTTTTACATAAAATTTTCCCAGCCGTTGTCGTAGGCCCTGTCATTATGACGATTGGTTTGATCCTCTCTCCCGTGGCGGTCAATATGGCGATGGGGAAAACAGGCGATGGCGCGATTGTTTTAGTGCCTCTGCATCAAGCGATGATGGTTTCGATGTCAGCACTTATTGTAACGCTTTTGGTGGCACTTTTAGGTAAAGGCGTGCTTAAATTATTGCCTATTTTGTGTGGCATCATTGCAGGGTACTCGGTTTCATTAATCTTGGGCATTGTCAGTTTTGACTCAGTAGCCAAAGCGGCATGGTTTGCAATACCAAATTTTGTAACACCGGAATGGAATCTTGAAGCGATTATCTATATTTTACCGATTGCGATTGCCCCAGCGGTGGAACATGTTGGTGGTATTTTAACGATCAGCAATGTGACAAAAACCGATTATTTGAAAAAGCCCGGTTTGAAAACGACCCTTTTGGGCGATGCGATTGCAACCACGGCGGCTTCTATGCTGGGTGGACCTCCAAATACGACCTACTCCGAAGTGACGGGTGCGGTGACCATTACCAAAGCATTCAATCCTGCCATTATGACATGGGCAGCACTTTTTGCCATTGTGTTAGCGTTTGTGGGAAAACTAGGTGGTCTTTTGGCGACGATTCCCGTACCCGTAATGGGAGGCATTTTATTGCTTCTTTTTGGCATTATCGCTTCCATTGGTTTAGGCACGATGGTGCGAGAAAAAGTCGATATGAACGATCCTCGCAATATGATCATCGTCTCAATGATTTTGGTTTTAGCCATTGGTGGTATGGTCGTCGATCTGGGTGGTGTTGCATTTAGTGGTATTGGTTTAGGTGCGATTGTGGGCATCGTGCTTAATTTAGTGTTGCCAAAAGGGCATCATATCAGTGAATAATAGGTAAGGAAGTTAGATGGAGATGATTGAAAAATGGGTAGCAACCCTTTCAGGCATTGTTTGGGGTGCTCCTATGTTGGTTTTGTTGGTTGGTACGGGAATTTACTTGACGATTATTTTAAAAGGGATGCAGTTTTGGGCATTGCCGCATGCGTTAAAGCTTATTTTTCACAAAGAGCATGATGGCGAGGGTGAAATCAGTCACTTTGCTGCACTCATGACTGCTCTTGCGGCAACGGTTGGCATTGGTAACATTGTGGGTGTTGCAACCGCGATTACGCTTGGCGGCCCTGGGGCTGTTTTTTGGATGTGGATGACAGGGCTTGTGGGTATGGCAACGAAATACTCTGAGGCGGTTTTAGCGGTAAAATACCGTCAAAAGGGTCATCATCACGGCTTTAAGGGTGGACCGATGTACTACCTTACCTATGGTCTTAATATGCCAAAATTGGGTATGGCATTTGCTATTTTTACCGCCATTGCGGCATTTGGTATTGGCAATATGACCCAAGCCAATGCGGTTGCGCAAATTTTATACACGGAAATGGCTATTCCAACATGGATTACGGGTGTGGTTCTGCTTACGTTAACCGCAGTGGTTATTTTAGGTGGCATTAAGTCGATTGGTAACTTTACCTCTTTTCTGGTACCGTTTATGATCTTAGTGTATGTCTCTGTCTCTTTGGTAATTTTAGCGATGAATTTTGATAAATTAGGGGATGCCTTTAGCCTTATCTTTTACCATGCGTTCAATCCTATTGCCGCAGGTGGTGGATTTGTAGGTGCTACGATGGCAGCAGCGATTCGCTATGGTGTGGCGCGTGGTGTCTTCTCCAACGAATCAGGACTTGGATCTGCTCCTATTGCAGCAGCGGCGGCTAAAACGAACGATCCTGTGCGTCAAGCATTGGTCAGCATGACTCAAACGTTTATTGATACGTTGGTTGTTTGTACGATGACAGCACTGATTATCTTGATCTCTCCCTTTTGGCAACAAGGGGTAAGTCCGAGTGCCCTTACCATGCAGAGTTTTCAGCTCTATCTTGGCTCTTTTGGTGGGGCTGTGGTGATTCTCTCAACCGTACTGTTTGCCTATTCAACGATTTTGGGTTGGAGTTATTACGGTGAAAAAGCATTTGAATATATTTTTGGTGAGCGTTTCATCCGCTTATATCGTGTTTTATTTATCGCAGGCGTCATGGTCGGCTCGATGCTGAAACTCGAATTTGTATGGAATTTTTCAGACCTCACCAATGGTTTGATGGCGATTCCTAACCTCATAGCGCTTCTGCTGCTCTCCAAAGTCATTTCGGCTGAGAGTAAGCGCTATTTTGAGAGCCTCAAGTAAGGAAAACGTAAAAGCATGTTTCGCCTCTCGTTCGCATTTGCCGCCATCGCGGTGCTTTCCCTCATTAATTTTTACAGTTACAAGCGCTTTTTAAAGCGCTTGGACATTTTTTGCAAGATTCAAGGCGTGATCAAATGGCTGATGGTTCTTATGACGCTGTGCGAAATTTTTTACTTTGCCGTCTTGCGTTTGGACAATCTTGATCCGATTTTGTACCTGCTCTTTTCCGCGATGATCGGTGTTTCGTTTATGCTCTTTTGTGTGGCGATTGTGTACGATCTATTTCATATTCCTTATGCGAAAATCCCTCATGACTACTCCAGGCGGCTGTTTATCAAGATGGTTTTTGATGTTACGATGCTTATTTTGGCGTTTTCGTATATCGCCAAAGGGTTTATTAATGGCATGAAAGCGCCTCGCATTAAAGAGGTCGATGTTTTTATTAACGGGTTAGCATCGGAGTTGAGTATTGTGCAGATCACCGATTTGCACATTGGCAAAACCCTTGGCAAAGCGTTTATGGATGACGTGGTGAAGCAGATCAATACACTGGATGCTGATATTGTCGTGATTACAGGCGATTTAGTCGACATGCCCGTGGGTCAAATTGGCGATAAACTCGACTCCCTAAGTTCCATCGAAAGTCGTTTAGGCGTGTACTATGTGCCGGGGAATCATGAATATTTTTACGGGGTCAACGCGATTATGGATCATGTTCGCTCTTTGGGCGTGCACGTGCTCTCCAACCGCTCCATCGTCATTAACCACACGATCAACCTTGCCGGTGTCATGGATATGATGGGCAAACGTTTCGATTTTGAGCCACCCGATCTTGCCAAAGCGCTTTTACATGTAAAGCCAGAATTGCCGACGATTTTGCTTGCCCATCAACCAAAATTTGTTAACGAGATCAACGATGAAAAGATCGATCTCATCCTAAGCGGGCATACGCATGGTGGGCAGATTTTCCCGTTTGGACTGTTAGTGCTTTTAGATCAGCCTTACCTCAGTGGGCTGTATCAGCATTCCAAACAGACCCAAATTTTTGTCAGCAATGGGGCGGGTTATTGGGGACCAGCGGTGCGTATTTTAGCTCCGAGTGAAATCATCAAACTTACTCTCAAAGTCAAAAAAGCATGAAACAGTTCCTTTTTCTTCTCGTCTTTTCGCTTCTTTTTGCAGGCTGTAGTGCCAAGCAAGACGCTTTACATGTAACGCCCAATAGTGTCTCCGCACTGACCAGTGAACTGACACATTTAAGCGACACAGTGGACTATCAAGAGGCGCGCATGTTTGCGTACGAAGCACTGCTTTATCCGCAGATTTTGGCGGAACGTTACGGGCTTGTTTATCCGCCAACCTTTCACAATTTTTTGATCAACACAGGGCTCAAAGAACGAGGACTCTGCTACGAGTGGAGCGAAGATATGATCACCCATCTGAAAAACCTCAAATACCAAAGTTTTGATCTGCGCTGGGGTGTCGCGAATAAGGGTGAATTTAATGAACACAACTCCGTCGTCGTGGTTGCGAAAGGCGCGTCTTTTTCCACAGGCATCTTGATCGATCCATGGCGCAATTCAGGCGTGCTTTACTGGGCAAAATTGGGCGATGATCCTGAGTACAAATGGGTTGAAAATTTAGAGCGAAGTCGTTATTATGGAACGATTGGAGAGTGATCGAGCTTTTGCAAAATAATGCGAATCACACTCGCCCGTCCGACATGTTTGTCACCTTCGTTTAAGACGATGACCTCTTGGGAGAGTTTGAGAATTTTGCACGGAAGCGTTTTTGCGATATCTAAAATATCGTTGAGATCATACAGGAGTGCGATATTTTTAGGCCCGCCACTTTCAAAATGAATCTGACTCTCACTGAACAGTTCCGCAACAAAATAGCCATGCGGAGCCAGCGCTTCGAGTGATTTTTCAAACAGCATGTTTTGGTTCTCTTTGGGCAGATGAAGGTAGGTACACACCACGGCATCATAGAGTTGATCTGGCTCCCAATACTCCAACAGCGTGTGGCGCGTTTTAACAAAAATATAACTCTCTTTCGCCCGTCTGCGCAGTTTAAGCAAGGCTATATCGGAAATATCAAGGGCTTCGACTTCAAGTCCCTTGTCGGCAAGAAAGATGGCATTGCGTCCTTCCCCTTCGCCCAGACACATCACGGTTTTGAGATTTAAAAAAAGGTCTGCATTTTCTTTGATAAAGTTGTTGGGTGCTTCCCCATAAATGAGATTTTTTGTTTGAAACTTGGCATTCCAAAATGCTTGCATCCTGCACCTTTTGCTTTTTATATAGAATTCTTAATACGTCTTTAAAGCAAAGCTCTAAAGACTACGTTAACACTGGGTTTTCTTCGGCAGAATGCCCACGCACCTTTGGTGCTCTACCTTCTTGCAAAATGAATTTTGCAAGAACATTCGTGTCACACAATTTAGATCAATGACTTTGTTTTTAAATTGTATTAAAATCGTTACTAAATAACAAGGAGCAACCTATGAAATACCCTACTTTTTTTGATACAACAGACTCTATAACGCTCTATGACCCACTTTCTGAAGCTTTAGGTGCCTTTGAAGAGGGGAAAATAACGTTTAGCTACGGCGATGTGGTCAAAAGTGCAGGGCACAGCTGCCCTACGATGGCAGGAGCGTATCTGATGATGAGAGAAGGGCTTAAAGCGCTTTATCCTCACAGCCTACCAGAGCGAGGCTCGGTAAAAGTATGGTTTAAAGAGCGCCAAAATGAAGGAACAACGGGCGTGATCGCCAATGCGTTTTCCCTCATCACGGGTGCTACGGATTCATGGGGATTTAAAGGGCTTGGAGGTGCGTATAAGCGTAACGATTTGATGGTTTTTAACGCAGATATTCCTTTACATGTAAGGATGCTTCGCATGGATACACAAGCCTTTGTGGATGTGGCGTATGACCCTCAGAAGATTGAGTCAGACCCGAGCCTACAGCCTTTGATGCAAAAATTACTCACGAAAACCTTGGATGAATCAGAAAAAGTGCTGTTTAGGGAGCTATGGCAGAAAAGGGTAGCCAAAATTTTAGAAAATTTTGATAAAGTAATAACCATAAAATAATCCTTATCAGGCTGGAGTGCGCATTGCTGAGCTTAAAGAAACAAAATATTACCAAATGGATTGTTTTTTTGCCAGCGTTTGCCATTTTGCTGACTTTCTCGATTACGTTGGTTATTGTGATCACCGCAGAGCGCGCGGAGTACCAAAAATCCCTTGATAACACACGCATTGCTTATGTGAAACGTTCCAAAGCGCAAGCGCAAGAGCGTATTGATAAACTCATAGAATATATCAATGAAAATGAGAAATTTATCATGCGTGAAGCCAGAGACGAGATCAAAAATATTGTTAATCTTTCGTATCAAATTATCAATGATATTTATACCGAAAACCCTAATCTCCCCCGTGAACAGATCTTGCAAAAAATCAAAAATAAACTTCGAGATACACGCTTTTTTAGCGATCTAAGTGGGTATTATGTGGTTTTTGGGTTGGATGGAACGTGTGTCATGCACGGTGCCAATAAAGAGTTAGAGGGTAAAAATTTTCTTGATGAGCAAGATGAGAACGGTCGATTTTTTATCAAAGAGGGGATTGAGCGGCTTAAAGCAGAAGAGGCTTTCTCTTTAGTTTACCCTTGGAAAAACCCTCGAGATACAAACGTACGCAATAAAATAGGCTATGTACGAAAGTTTTCTCCTTTAAACATCTATGTCGCCAGTGGTCGGTATGAAGATGAAGTGCGAGAGCGCATTAAAAAAGAGACCCAAAAACTGCTGTTAAATACCAAGTATGGCGAATACGGTTACATCTTTGCCTACGATTACGATGGGTACACGATCTCCCATGGTGATCACTCGTTGGTGGGGAAAAATAGACTCGATGTCGTGATCAATGGGCATTCTGTGATCAAAGATATTGTCGAAGGGGGTAAGCGAAATCTTGAGGGCTTTTTCATGACCTATGTCGCTTCGTATCATCCCACGGCAGAGGATCGCAGCAAGATCTCTTTTATTCGCCCCATTCCAAGTTTTAGATGGGTAATTGGAACCGGTGCCTATCTTTTTGAGGAGAACAATGCCCTTTTAGAGCAAGAACAATTGCTGCGCGCTAAAATGCAATCCACCATCATCAATATGCTAGCCGTTTCCCTTATCATTATGCTTTTAGTGATGGGCATTATGTTTTTTATCTCAACGAAGCTTCGATCGGTTTTATCTCGCTACGAAAATCATCTTTTGCTGAGCAATAAACAGATTCGTGAGCAAAAATTGGTGTTTGAAACGCTGTATCAAAAGTCTGCCGATGGTATTTGGTTACTCAAAGAAGGTATTTTTGTTGATTGTAACGAAGCCATCATACGCATGTTTAAAGCCAGCGATAAAAAAGAGCTCATCAATGTAACCCTCTCCGACCTCTCTCCTGAATTTCAACCCGATGATCAAAGTTCGTATGAAAAAGCGCTCTGGATGAATGCGTTAGCATCGCAACAAGGGGTGCATAAGTTTGAGTGGCAAGCAAGGGCGTGTGATGGAGCGCTGTTTTGGATCAGTGTGATGATGACAACGATTCGCATGGATAAAGGCATCATCTAGCACTGTTCGGTACGAGATATTACGATGCGTAAAGAGCTTGAGGAAGAGAATAAAAAGCAGAAAAAACTCTTAATTCATCAAGTAGAACACGATACGCTCACTGGGCTTCCCAACCGCAATCTTCTGCAAGACAGACTCACCCAGTCGATCAAAAAAGCGAGTCGTGATAACAAAGTGTTAGGCGTGATGTTTGTGGATGTCGATAAATTTAAAAGTGTCAATGACTCCTTGGGACATGACGCGGGCGATATGCTTTTAAAAACGATTGCAGGACGGATGCAGAGCAGTGTGCGTGAGACCGATACGGTAGCGCGTCTGAGTGGGGATGAGTTTATCGTCTTGCTCGATGGCTGTAAAGATGTGAGCGATATTTTTATTGCGATTAAAAAACTGGTTGGTGCCTTTCAAGAGCCCTTTTTTCTAGGGAATGAGAGCTTTAAAATCACGATGAGTATTGGGGTGAGTGTGTACCCAAATGACGGTGAAACGGCGAGCAAACTGCTTAAAAATGCCGATATTGCCATGTATAAAGCCAAATCAAAAGGGCGCAATCGCTACGTCTTTTTTGACCAAGAGATGAACGAAGAGACCAATGAACATCTGGAAGTGGAAAAAAGTTTAAATAAAGCACTTGCCAATGATGAATTTGTTATTTTTTATCAACCGCAGATTAACCTTCAGACCGATAAAATTGTGGGATTTGAAGCGTTGATACGGTGGAATCATCCGACCAGAGGCCTTACCGCACCAGGGTATTTTATTCACATTGCTGAAGAGAGCGAACTGATCGTTGAGATTGGTAATTGGGTCATCAAAGAGGTCATGCGCCAAATTAAAGCATGGTATGACATGGGCCTTGATCCTGGTAAAACGGCGATCAATATCGCAGGAAAACAGCTCGAATCTGCGGGGTTAGTCGCGTTTATGATTCAAAGTTTACGGGAGAGCGGCTGTAAGCCTGAATGGATTGAGATGGAGATTGTGGAGCGGTTTATTATGAAAGATACCTCCAAATCCATCGCCCTTTTAAAGCGTTTTCGAGAACTGGGCGTAGACATTTCCATCGACGATTTTGGAACAGGGCACTCCTCTTTGGCGTACCTGAAGCAACTTCCGATCACAAAGCTTAAAATTGACCAAAGTTTTGTGCAAAATCTCGAAGAGAGTGGGGCAGATCGCGCGATTGCACGCACCATCATTGAACTTGGCCGTGGGCTTGGGCTTAAGGTGCTTGCAGAAGGTGTGGAGACGAAAGGGCAAAAAGAGTTTATTTACAGCAGTGGGTGTGAATTGATGCAAGGGTATCTCTTTAGCAAACCCATACCTGCGCACGATGTGGAGCTCTTATTGAAAAATCAAGCGCACATGTTATAATCACATAGAATAATGACCAACACATAGGGCGAAAATGATACGAAGAGACTTTTTAGGAGTGATGGGCGCAACGCTTATCGGGAGTTTAGCACAAGCCGATGAGCTGAAACATCCTGATATTTGGATTAAAAATGAACACAAAGCCGTCTTTGAATCTGTCATTCAAAAACTGGATAAGGTAGAACATACCGTTGGATATGCAAACTTCAATCTAATCTCCTTTGATGAAACCCTAAAAATCGCTAAAAATTTCCCTAAAATTGGTGCCTTCACGCCTACTGAAATTGCCTATATGGAAGAGATTTTTTACACCGACCCTGTGATCTATGGCTTTTACGGGAAGCGGACGATTGAGCATTTAAGCGATACGATCCAAGAAAAAGATGTGATCAAGATAGATGGTACAGGGCATTATGTTTACCGTGACATCTCCCAAGAGCTTTTACTTCGTTTGATGAAAGATATTGGACCGACCCTTGTTTTAACCTCGGGTGTGCGCAGTGTGGTCAAACAGCTGAGCCTCCATCTCGAAAAAATAAAAAATGAAAATGGCAACATCACTATGGCATCGCGCTCGCTCGTGCCTCCAGGATTTTCATACCACTCTGTGGGTGATTTTGATGTGGGTAAACGTGGTTGGGGACATCAAAATTTTACAGCAAATTTCGCACGTACCGAGGAGTTTTGGAATCTGCAAAAACTCTCCTATGTCTCAACACGCTACACCATTGGCAATGGCGATGGCGTCAGGTTTGAGCCGTGGCACGTGAAGATTGTGTAGATGATTTTAAGCATTGAAAGCAGCTGCGATGATAGCTCGATTGCGATCACGCGCCTTAAAGACAAAAAACTTCTTTTTCATAAAAAAATCTCCCAAGATGCGGAACATGCTCAGTATGGTGGCGTGGTTCCTGAACTGGCTGCCCGTCTACACGCGGTGACATTGCCCAAGATACTGGAAGAGGCAAAATCCTATTTTTCACAGCTTAAAGCGATTGCGGTAACGAATGAGCCAGGGCTTTCGGTGACACTGGTTGAGGGTGTGAGTATGGCAAAAGCGCTCAGTGTGGCGCTGAATCTTCCGCTTTTGGGTATCAATCATCTCAAAGGGCATATCTGCTCTTTGTTTATTGAGGCTGAAACGCTTTTCCCTCTCGATGTTTTACTGGTTTCGGGCGGACACACACAGCTTTTACATGTAACGAATTTGGACGAGATAAAGCTCCTTGCCACAACGATGGATGATAGCTTTGGTGAAAGTTTTGACAAAGTGGGAAAAATGCTCGGACTGCCTTATCCTGCGGGAGCGATTATCGAAAGCTATGCTAAAAAAGGCGATGCAAAGCGGTTTGATTTTACGATTCCGCTGCAAGGTACCTCTTCCTCACTGCTGGCGTTTAGCTATTCGGGGCTTAAAAACCAAGTGAGGCTCTGCATTGAAGCACAAGGGAATCTTGATGAGCAAACCATCTGCGACATTTGCGCTTCGTTTCAACGAGTAGCGGTTGCACACCTCATGCAAAAGATCAAAAAAGCGTACAAAGAGCGCTCTGTGGAACATTTTGGAGTCGTAGGTGGAGCAAGTGCCAATCTGTACTTGCGAGGTGAACTCGAAGCTTTTTGCGCCTCCAAAAAAGCCAAATTGCACACGGCTAAAATGGAGTTTTGCTCCGACAATGCCGCCATGATCGGACGCTGCGCGGTAGAAGCGTACCAAAAAGGCGCTTTTGTCGCTGTCGCTGATTTAAAAGTACGCAGTTCATCGAAAGATATTTTTTATTAGAGTTCTTTGCAGAACTCTTTACACGTCTTTAAAGCAAAGCTCAAAACGAAGTTTCTGTGAAAAGACTACGTTAACACTGCGTTTTCCTCGGCGGAATGCCCACGCACCTTTGGTGCTTTTTACGTCTTGCAAACTTAGTTTTGCAAGACGTCTATTAACAGCTTTACATGTAAAGCTAGAGGATGATAATCTCTTCTTCCAGTTTCACGCCAAAGCGCTTGAAAACCTCTTTTTTCACCGATGCGATTAGTTCTATCGCTTGCTCGTAGGTTCCGCCTCCACAATTGACCAAAAAGTTGGCGTGTACAGGGCTAAACATCATAGCGCCTACGCGTTTGCCTTTAAAGCCAGCCTCTTCAATGAGTTTACCTGCGAAATTGCCCACAGGGTTTTTAAAACAGCTTCCTGCACTTGCCTCTTTGGGTTGATTGTCGCGCATTTGTTTGAACATCGCGAGTAGATTTTCATCAAAACCTTCTTTACATGTAAAGGTTGCTTCATACACAATGCCCTCTATTTTAGCAAAGCGGTAACCATAGTCTATCTGTGATTTTGGGATCCATCCCTGTTCGGTTCGAATCGCAATAAGGGTGTTAAAAATTTCCCACTCTTTGAGTCCTGCGTTCATCGCGATCATGCCTCCAAGCGTTCCTGGGAGTTTTTGCATCAGCTCGAAGCCTGTAAGATCGTGCTTTTTAGCAAAAGAGAGCATCTTTCCACTCGGTGTTGCACCGCCTACATGTAAAACATTTTTGTCCAAACGAATGAAGTCAAAACACTTATCCAGCATCGCAAGAAGCGGTGGTGTTGGGCTTACAAGAAGGTTGTTTGCGCCTCCAATCAGACGGTAGTTTGAGGGCAGAGGTGACAGAGAATCTAGCAGTAAAACATCGACGATCGGGCCAATTTTGATGCTGGAGAAGGTCGAAAAATTAACGGTTTTTGTCATTAAAAGATAAACGAAGGGATCATATCAATAATGCGAGTGGTAAACTCGATCATCATGTTCATCATCCACGGCATTGTCAAAATGGCGACCACAATGGTGATAAGAATTTTGGGCACAAAGCTCAGGGTTGATTCGTTGATTTGCGTTACGGCTTGAAAAATACTAATCGCTAGACCTGCCACCAAACCCGCAAGAAGCATCGGCATGGAGAGAAGAAGGGCTATTTTAAACGTTTCAACGCCAAGACCGATAAGCTTTGCTTCCATTCAATCGCTCCTTTTAGCTGTTGCGCAGTGCGTCGTATTCTTTAGGAATAAGATGCTCACGTGCCTTGATAGATTGGTCGTAAAAGCCATGTTTAAAGCCGATTTCAAAGAGTGTGTCAATCGCTTGGTACTGAAGATCGCTCATCTCAATGGAGTGTTCATTGGCATAAAGTCCAAGGTATTTTTTCAGCGTTGCTTGATCGACTCGAACCAGATTTCGCTCAAGCAGCATTTTTGAAAGAACTCCTTGGTGCGTATGTGCGACATTGACGGCTTGAATGAGTGCATCTTCGCAAACAATCGCTCGCGAAATGGGCATCGAGCGACGAAGCGCCATGCCGCCTAAAGGAAGTGGAAGCTCTTCTTTGCACAACTCTTTCCAGATGTCCCAGAGCTCTCGTTCAACCACGAGCTCATCGCTAAAATTGAGGATACTCTCATGAATCAAAACTCCCGCATCCACTTCGCCATCCAGTACCGCTTGCTCGATCTCTAAGAAGTTTTTGTAGATGATACGCGCTTCAGGATAAGCGATTTTAAATAAAAGGGCATTGGTCGTGTGGGTTCCACTGAGGGCTACTTTAAAATTGCGTTTGAGTTTGGACGCTTGTTTCTTCACAAGCTTAGGGCCATACCCCTCTCCAAAACTCACCGCAGTACGCAAAAGTGCGTATTCACTGCGAATTTTAGGGTAAAGGGCAAAGCTAATGGCGGTAATGTCATAACTGTTTTTCAGGGCTTCAACATTCAAAGTTTCGATGTCAAGCGCAAGGTTTTCAAAGCGAAGTTCAGGGGTGCTCACCCAGCCAAATTTAATGGCATAATACATAAAAATATCATCAGCATCGGGTGAATGCGCTACGGTTAAGGTTTTCAAAAGTATCCTTACAAAAGTGTTAGGATTATTCTAACATATTACATATTGAAATATTTTGAACTGCTTTTGTAAAAATCGTATAGAATTGCTTCAAAGGGCTTTTTCAAGCTCAAAATGATAAAATAATAACACTATAAAAGAGGTAGTACAATGCAAATCGACGAAAATAAAAGAAAAGCACTTGACCTTGCGATCAAACAGATCGACAAAGCGTTTGGAAAAGGGGCACTGGTCAGACTAGGCGATAAAGTGGTTGAACCCATTGCATCCATTAGTACGGGTTCCATTGGACTCGATCTTGCCCTTGGAATTGGCGGTATTCCTCAAGGTCGTGTGATTGAAATTTACGGACCTGAGAGTTCGGGAAAAACGACATTGTCGCTTCAAATCATTGCGGAGTCTCAATCCCAAGGCGGTGTTTGTGCCTTTGTCGATGCGGAACATGCCCTTGATGTCAAATACGCAGGAAATTTGGGCGTGGACATCGAAAACCTTTTGGTTTCCCAACCTGACTTTGGTGAACAAGCACTTGATATTGTTGAAACATTGGCACGCAGTGGCGCGGTAGATGTGATTGTTATTGACTCGGTCGCAGCACTCACACCTAAAAGTGAGATTGAAGGCGATATGGGCGATTCGCACATGGGCGTTCAAGCAAGACTGATGAGTCAAGCGCTTCGTAAACTCACCGCAGTGGTACATAAAATGAATACGACAGTTATTTTTATTAACCAAATTCGTATGAAAATCGGTACGATGGGTTATGGTTCCCCTGAAACTACAACGGGTGGCAATGCCTTGAAATTTTACGCTTCTGTGCGTATTGATGTGCGTAAAATCGCAACTTTGAAACAAGGTGAAGAGCAGATTGGTAACAGGGTGAAAGCCAAAGTCATTAAAAATAAAGTGGCACCTCCGTTTCGTCAAGCGGAGTTTGATATTATGTTCGGCGAAGGTATTTCAAAAGAGGGCGAAATGGTCGATTATGGTGTCAAACTTGACATCATCGATAAAAGTGGCGCTTGGTTTAGTTACAATGAGACAAAATTGGGGCAAGGTCGCGAGAATGTAAAAGCATTTTTAAAAGAAAACACAGCGTTAGCGTTAGAAATTGAAGAGAAAATCAAACAAGCAATCGGTGGCAATGCGATGGTTATGACATGTGGCGCCGATGAGATAAAGGAAGATGAATGATCTATATCGAAGATATTGCAGCAGACGAAGTACTCGATAGTCGTGGCAATCCAACGGTTCGTGCCAAAGTAACCCTTAGCGATGGAACCGTTGCCAGTGCGATCGTACCCAGTGGTGCAAGTACGGGCAAACGAGAAGCGTTAGAACTCAGAGATGCGGATGGTCGCTATATGGGCAAAGGTGTGCTCAAAGCGTGTGAAAATGTGAATACTGAAATTTCAGATGAACTGATTGGACTTAACCCATTTAATCAAGCAATGATTGATGAAACGATGAAAAACCTTGATGGAACAGAGAACTATGGACGCTTAGGTGCAAACGCAGTGCTTGGTGTTTCTATGGCGGTTGCGCGCGCTTCTGCTATGAGTCTAGGCATTCCACTCTACCGTTACCTTGGTGGAAGCAATGCGATGACGCTTCCAACGCCTATGTTTAATATCATCAATGGCGGAAGTCATGCCAATAACAGCGTTGATTTTCAAGAATACATGATCATGCCACTTAATTTTGAGAATTTTTCTGACGCACTCAGATCATGTGTGGAAGTCTATCATCAGTTGAAAAAAATCATCGCGGGTATGGGTGAGAGCACAGCCCTTGGTGACGAGGGTGGTTTTGCGCCCAATTTGAAAGACAATGAAGAACCGATTAAAGTGATTATGCAAGCGATTGAAAAAGCGGGGTATAAACCAGGCATTGATATTGCGATTGCACTGGATGTTGCTAGCAGTGAGCTTGTATGTGAGGGTGGTTATAAACTTGACTCTGAAAAAAGAACACTCAGCAGTGCGGAGCTTGTGGCTTACTATGAGAACCTTTGTGCAAAATATCCGATTGTTTCGATCGAAGATGGTTTGAGCGAAGATGACTGGGATGGCTGGAAACTTTTGACTGAGAAATTGGGTTCAAAAATTCAACTTGTGGGTGATGATCTCTTTGTGACCAATGAAAAAATCTTAGCAGAAGGAATTGCCAAAGGCATTGGTAATGCGATTTTGATTAAACCCAATCAAATTGGCTCTGTCACAGAAACCATGCGAACGGTTCGCCTTGCACAACGCAACAACTACAAATGTGTGATGAGTCACCGAAGTGGTGAGAGCGAAGATGCGTTTATTGCCGATTTTGCCGTAGCGTTGAACACCGGTGAGATCAAAACAGGCGCAACAGCTCGCGGTGAGCGAACGGCTAAATACAACCGTTTGCTAGAGATCGACAAAGAGCTTGAGCTTGGCGAGTACATAGGAAAACAACTCTTTACTAAATGAGTGATGTTTTAGACGAATTTGACGATGAAGCCGAAGAGAGCGGAAGATCTGCTCTCTTTTATCTCAAAATTTTATCGTTAGTTGTTTTGGTCGTTGGCTTTGGACTCTATATCGGAGATGTTTTATTTGGAAAAAGCTCACTGGATGTGCTTTTAAATCTCCAAGCCGACAAAGACACGTTAACTTCAAAAATCAAAAGTCTTAAAGATGAGAATGCTGTGTTACAAAAAGAGTATTTTGAATTGCGACAATTGGACCCCGATCGATAATTAAGGAGAGCAGATGCAGAAGATTCTTTGGCTTTTTCTATCTCTTGCAGTGATATTAGAGGCGAGAGAAAATCCTTTTGAGACAAGTATGTCTCCGCAAACGGTGGGAAAAACCACACAAATTAAAGACGAATTAACCGACTTTAAAAGCACCACGCTAACCCTTCCAAGCAGTGCACGTATTTTAAAAAGTGCTTCTGTAACGTTTCAAAATTTAGACGGATCTATCAGCGAAGAGATTGTTGCAATTGATCAGAATGTTGATTGGCATTTACCGCTTATGTTAAGTCAAAAAACAGAAACCACTGCGCCTAAACCGAGTGCCCCTGTTGTAACACCACCGTCAATTGAGAAAAAAGATCTCCCCCCCGCACCGCTTCTCAAAGAGGAAAAACCCTCATCAACGGCTAATGTAAACGCAAGTAACGCCTTTAAGTTAAATGAAGACCTCTCCTTTTTTATCAATCAAAACGAGATTACTATTTTTACCAAAGAGAGTAAAATTCGCGATTTTCTCATTGCTGATCCTTACAAGGTTGTGATCGATTTTAAAAAAGTGAATGCGTACGGAACGAAAAGCTTAGAGTTTAACAAAGCACCTTTTGTCTCTGCAACGCTAGGCAGTCATGATGGATTTTACCGTATTGCGCTCTTGCTCGATGGGCATTATCGTTATGATTTGCAAGCGTTTAATGGTGGGTATATTGTTAAATTGAAGTAGGGGAAAGGTTTTACATGTAAGGAAAATCCTTACATGTAAACGGTGTTATATATCGTATTTAGGGGTACGCTCAAGCGGTCCAAGGTAGTGTTGGCGCGGGCGTGCAATCTTCATATCGGGTTGTTCTTTCAGCTCAAGCCATTGCGCAATCCAGCCAGGTGTTCGACCAATCACAAAGATAACGGCAAACATCTCTTTAGGGATTTTGAGTGCTTGTAGGATAAGCCCTGAATAGAAGTCGATATTGGGGTAAAGTTTACGTTTGATGAAATACTCATCATTGAGCGCAATCTCTTCAATTCGGTGTGCCACTTCCATCAATTCGCTATCAATCGAAAGATCATTGACCAACTGTTTTTGAAGATTTTTCAAAATCGTTGCACGTGGGTCAAAGTTTTTATAGACCCTGTGGCCAAAGCCCATCAGTCTAAACGGATCATTCGGATCTTTTGCTTTGGCAATAAATTTATCCACATTCTCAACACTGCCAATCAATTCAAGCTGACGAATCACCGACTCGTTTGCTCCTCCATGAGCCCTTCCCCAAAGTGCTCCAATACCCGCTGAAATAGCCGCATACGGATGTGCATGAGTGGAGGCAACGACACGAACCGCTGTTGTAGAGGCATTTTGTTCGTGGTCTGCATGCAGTGTAAAGATGGTGTCGAGTGCTTTGACTTCGATCGGTTTGAGGTCAATATGGTGATGAGGATAGCCTCTGATCATGTATAAAAAGTTCTCCGTAAACCCTTTGTCTAAATCAGGATAGATGATCGGTAAGCCCTGAGAGTAACGGTATGAAAAGGCGGCAATCGTTGGTATTTTTGCAATGATGCGGTGTGCCATCTCTTTGGCTTGATCGGGTGAGTCCATATCGAGGTGATCGAAATAGAAGGTCGAAAGTGCTGAAACTGCTGCGGAGAGAATCGCCATTGGATGGGCATTATCAGGAAACGCATCAAAGAGTTTACGCATACTTTCATGGATGAAAGAGCGCTTTTTAAGCTCTAGTAAAAAGTTTTTATACTCATCTTTATTGGGAAGCTCTTTATGAAGCAATAAAAAAGCAGTATCTAAAAACGACTTTTTGGTTGCCAAATAGGCGATGTCGTAACCACGATACATCAACTTGCCCAGATCCCCATCAATGTAGGTAATCCGTGACCTACAGCTTGCCGTAGAGGTAAAGCCGCGATCAAGCGTAAACATCCCTGTGTTACCATAAAATGTAGAAATATCTACAACATCAGGTCCTAGTGTTGACTTAAGGATCGGAAATTCATACTCTGTGCCCGTACGATTGTCGATAAGGGTAACGGTCTCTTTACTCATAGGCATCCTTTATTAGTAATAAAATAGTATATCAAATTTTGTTTTGCATGCTTCATAAATTGTAAGCGTTATTATATTAGAGAGAAGAATAGTATAAAAGTTAGTTTGAAAGTTTTAGCTAGAGCGTAGCAGTGTATCTGCTACGCGTGACAGCTTATCGCAATATCGTATCCTAAACGTTCAATCATCTCGCGATCTTTTTTAGGCAGTTCACCTTTGGTGGTCAGATAGTCGCCAATAACGATGGCATCGGCTCCGGCTGCAAATATATCGCAATTGGGGCTAACAAATGTGATCTCGCGTCCTCCAGCAACCATCAACCGTGTATTAGGCAGTGCCGCTCTTACTTGCGTAATAATTTCTAACGCTTCTGTTTCACTTAACGGGTTTGCTTTGAGTGGTAGTGCGGGGTTTTGAATGTAAAAATTCAGTGGCATTGTCTCAGGGCTTAGTGATTTGACACTTTCGATAAACGAAGCGCGATCTTCTTTACTTTCGCCTAAACCAAAAATGCCACCACTGCACAAGAAAAGCCCTGACTCTTTTACATGTAAACAGGTTTCGTAACGACTTTCCCATGTGTGCGTGGTGCAGATTGTTTTATAAAACTCTTTAGAGCTCTCAAGATTGTGGTTGTATGAGTTTACACCAGCCTCTTTAAGCGCGCGAAGTTGCTCAATGTTTGCCATGCCATTACAGGCTATGAGGTGAATCTCAGGAAGAGCTGAGCGCACGGCACGCGCCGCTTCAGTAACAAAGGCAAGCTTTTTCTCATCCAATCCCAGACCTGAGGTGACGAGGCAAAATCCTAAAGCACCATTACTCGCGGCACTTTTTGCTTCAAAAACAATTTGATCGATAGGTTTATATTTGTAACGTTCAATGTCTGCATGATGGTGTGCACTTTGGGTGCAAAATCCACAATCCTCGGCACAGCTTCCACTGGAGATATTACAAATAGAACATAAAAAAATTGATTTTTTCATCAATGAAGATTCCTTACATGTAAAGTTGAGACTGCTTGCACATGAAGATGCACAAACAGTCAAGCACCAAGGGTGCGCAGGGTTTTATCTGTGAAAACGACTTAAGCGTCCTCTTTATGTTTGCATTTGATACATTCAAAAATTTCTTTTTTACGCAGTTCGCGTTTTGCCATGATGTAGTCACATTCTGGGCATTTTTTCTCAGTCGGTTCGTGGTTAGAGATAAATTTGCATTTTGGGTAGTTCCCACAACCAAAGAATTTACCTCTGCGTGAACTGCGCTCTAAGATAGGTCCTCCACATTCAGGACAAGGCACCGCAAGGGTTATTTTTTCCTTAGGAGCTGTTTCACTTATTTTTTTAAGGTTTTGGGTGTATTTACATGTAGGATACGTACTGCATGCAATAAACTCGCCAAAACGCCCTTTGCGTCTGACAAGCTCTTTACCACACTCTGGGCATATTTCGCCGGTGAAAACAACCACTTTTTGGCTTTCGATGTCCGTTTTACCTTTGGCAACCTGTGCTTCAAAAGGCTCATAAAATTCCCATAAAATCGCCTGCCAATCCTCTTTGTCTTCAGCGATTAAGTCAAGTCTTTCTTCCATCGTAGAGGTAAACGAGGAGTCAACAATTTGGGGGAAATGCTTTTCTAAAAGCTCGGTTACTTGAAAGGCAATTTCGGTGGGGATGATCTGTTTTTTCTCAATCGTAATGTAATCACGCGCCGTTAAAACCGAGATGGTTGGTGCATAGGTTGATGGACGACCAATGCCAAGACCTTCAAGTTTTTTAATAAGGCTCGCTTCGGAATAACGTGATGGTGGCTCTGTAAAGTGTTGGTTGGCATCAATTTTGGTCAGTTTGACCTCTTGTCCAAGTGTTAGGTCTGGCAAAAGTTTATCTTTGTCATTGTCTCCATAGACTTTATAGAAACCATCAAAAAGAAGCTTGCGACCGCTGGCTTTGAACTTTCCACTGTTGCTTTCAAACATCAACGTTTGGGATTCAAAACGTGCATTGTTCATTTGAGACGCTAAAAAACGGTTGTAGATGAGTGTATAGAGCTTGAGTTCATCAGGTTTGAGAAACTCTTTGGCAATATTTGGAGTAAATTCTAAGATAGTAGGGCGAATCGCTTCGTGCGCCTCTTGGGCACTTTTAGATTTGTTAGCATAAAAACGTGGTTTTTTAGGCAGATACGCATCACCATAGTTTTTTTTGATTTGATCACGTGCCGCTTCGATTGCTTCCTTGGAAATATTGAGGGAGTCCGTTCTCATATAGGTGATGACACCCATGACACCTTGGTGCGTTTTAACACCTTCGTACAAAGTTTGCGCGATCATCATACTTTTCTTAGGCGAATAGCCTAGGCTACTAGACGCACTTTGTTGAAGGGTTGACGTCATAAACGCAGGACTTGGTGAACTCTCACGCTCTTTTTTCTCTAAAAGGGCTACTTTAAACGTTTCTTGAAGGAGTTTTTCTTTGATCGCATGGGCACGTTCTGTGTTGGTGATCGTCATCTTTTCGATTTTTTCACCTTCAAACTCGACCAAAGAGGACTCAATGGTTTTGTTAAACAGTGCATCGATGTTCCAGAACTCTTCTTCTTTAAACGCCTTTATCTCTTTTTCACGATCCACAATGATTTTAAGACTGGAAGATTGAACGCGTCCTGCACTTAACCCTTTTTGGATTTTGGAAGAGAGGAGTGGAGAGAGCTTATACCCAACGATTCGGTCCAACAAGCGCCTCGCTTGTTGCGCGTTAATGCTGCTTGCATCTAAAACCCTAGGATTTTCAAGCGCATGGGTGATGGCATTTTTGGTAATTTCGTGAAAGACGATACGTGGAAGCGACTGTGGGTCTTTACCAATGGCAGTAGCGATATGAAAACCAATGGCTTCACCCTCGCGGTCCTCATCGGTCGCGATATAGACTTGATCAGCGGTTTTGGCAAGATCTTTGATCTCTTTGACCACAGCGGCATGATCTTTTGGGATGCGATACTCTGGTATGAACGTTTGGTTATCGATCTTGATACCAAAACTGCTTTTGGGAAGATCGCGGATATGTCCTTTGGAAGCGACAACTGTATAGTCTTTACCTAAAAAATTCTTAATCGTTTTTGCTTTAGTCGGGGATTCGACAATAATGAGATTTTTCAATTCTTTTCCATTTTACATGTAAACATTTTTGTGTATTCTATCTAAAAAAAATCTTTTTAAAAATAGCGTCTTAGATTAAAGTTTTTTTTTGAGGCGACGATCTTGTTTTCATCAAAGGCAAGGATGCCTGCGAAATACCAAAGATAAAAGGATTTATCATGAGTTTCCGTATTAATACAAACATTGCGGCTCTTACTGCGCAAACCAGCCTTAACAAAACAAGTAACAGTTTGAACGACTCGCTCTCCAAATTGTCTTCAGGTTTGAGAATCAACTCTGCAGCTGATGATGCATCAGGTATGTCAATTGCTGACTCTCTTCGTTCACAAGCTAATTCTCTTAGCCAAGCGATCTCTAATGCGAACGATGGTGTATCTATCGCTCAAATTGCGGATGGTGCGATGGATGAGCAAATTAGTATTCTTGATACTATCAAAACCAAAGCAACGCAAGCAGCACAAGATGGTCAAAGCACAAGCTCTCGTAAAGCGCTTCAATCTGACATCGCTTCTTTGTTGACGGAACTTGATAATATCGCTTCTACAACTTCGTACAACGGTAAAAGTTTGCTCTCTGGTAACTTTACCAACTCTGAGTTCCAAATCGGTGCGTATGCTAACCAAACCATTAGCATGAGTATTGGTGCAACCAGTTCTGATAAAATCGGTCAAACGCGTTTTGAAACGACTGATATGATGTCGGGTACGGGTAAAGTGTCAATGGTGTTTTCATCAGCATCGGGTGCAGACATTACGATTGCTTCTGTTATTATCAGTACTAGTGCAGGTACGGGTGTTGGTGCATTGGCAAATGAGATCAATAAAAGTACGGATGCAACAGGTGTGAGTGCAAGCTGGAGTTTGACACAAACAGGTGATTCAGCAGTTGTCTCAGGTACTACAGGAGTAATCACGATTAACGGTGTTACGATTGCCTCTTCTCTTGATGTTAAAGCAAACGATAGTAGCGGTACGTTAGTTGATGCGATCAATCAATACTCTGCAACAACAGGTGTTAGCGCAAGTGTTAACTCTGAGGGTGCACTAGAGCTTACCTCAAGCGATGGTCGTGCTATTGAAGTTGCTGGCTTAGCTAACACTACTGGTGATGCTGGAATTGCTGATGGTACCTATGCGGGTCGTTTAACATTGACAAAAGCAGGTGCAGCGGATATTAATTATACTGCTACCGTAACAAGTGGTTCCGTAAGTGTTGATACGTCTGCTAATCAAACAAGTGTTGGACTTAAAGATATGATGGGTACGATCAGCTCTTCTGTTGCAGAAGCCATGGGTGCCTTTACCAATGATTATGCTGTTGGTGCAAACGAAGATATCGGTGCGGGTGTTACAACGTATGCAGGTGCACAAGCGATGATCAAAATTGCTCAAACTGCACAAGAGTCACTTGATGGTATTCGTGCAAGTATCGGTTCTGTTCAAAATCAATTGGAATCAACGATCAGTAACATCTCTGTAACTCAAGTAAACGTTACATCAGCGGAATCTCAAATCCGTGACGTTGACTTTGCAACTGAGTCAGCAAACTACTCAAAATATAACATTCTTGCGCAATCAGGAAGTTATGCGTTGAGTCAAGCAAACTCAGTACAACAAAACGTTCTTAAATTATTACAATAATTTAAGGTTGCGTAGCGACCTTAGCTATTGTTCAGGGGTTGGTGAGGTAACTCACTAACCCCTTTTTTTATGCTTTATAGGCATGGTTTTTGCTTCATAGGTACAAAATAGGTGTTTCATCTTTACAGCAAAGGTTTTGAATGTCTTTTTACGAAATTAATTTTTCTGCCCTGCATCAGGTCAATCCAGCGTTTGCTTCGACATTACCGTTGGAAGACACGCCCCTTCATTACGAAGTTTTTATGGATGAAAATAGCATAGAGAGTCTCAATCTTGTGCATACAACGCTGTTTAAACCACTTTACGACACGGCTCCTAGCCTAGCGT
This sequence comes from Sulfurospirillum multivorans DSM 12446, assembly GCF_000568815.1. Classification (NCBI taxonomy): domain Bacteria; kingdom Pseudomonadati; phylum Campylobacterota; class Epsilonproteobacteria; order Campylobacterales; family Sulfurospirillaceae; genus Sulfurospirillum; species Sulfurospirillum multivorans. The sequence continues at coordinate 3,071,462 of NZ_CP007201.1, read as the reverse complement.
TTGCTGAGCAAACAGCTTCTTTTGAAGTATTTCAAGAATACCCCTATTTCTACTTTTTTGGTTTGGGAAATGGCGTGTTGTTGAAATATTTACTCTCAAATTCTCATTTAAAGCGCATTGTGGTGATTGAGCCAGATCCGCAGATCGCTTATATTGTATTGCATATGATTGATTTTTCACAAGAGATACGCGATGGACGTTTGGTGATTTTAGGTCAAGAACAGCTGGATTTTCCTTCTATCGCACCCTTGTTTAAAGAACTTGAAGTGCAACGTTATGTTAAATTGTACTATTTGCATGTCATGACACCTTTTTATGAAGCATTTCAAGAACTGATTCATAAAAGCAATCATCTTTTTATTGAAACCATCCATCATACGATTGCTTTAGCAGGGAACGATACGACAGATGCTCTGATAGGGCTTAAACATCACATGACCAATCTGCCCTGCATCCCACATACGCCACCTCTTTTTGACCTGATTAAAAAAGTGGGTACGACGGATGTTGCGGTGCTTGTTTCCACAGGACCTTCGCTTGCGAAACAACTTCCTTTGCTTAAAAAAATAGCTCCGTATGTGAGGATATTTGCAGTCGATGCGAGTTTGCCGATCTTAATTCAACAGGGGATTAAACCTGATGTCGTAACCTCGATAGAACGTGTGGCGATTACCAGTCGTTTTTTTGAAGAGACACCCAAAGAAGCGATGAAAGGTATCATAACAGTTCTTAGCTCCTTGCAACATGCTGAAGTGATTGACAGTGTACAAGGTCATGATGTGATCATCAGTTTACGACCTTTGGGGTATATGCGCGTCACAGGTCCTAAAGAATGGGGATACATTGGTATCGGTATGAGTGCGGCGAATATGGCGTATGAACTTATTTACCACAGTCATTTTAAAACGTGTATTCTCATCGGACAAGATTTGGCGTATGGGAAAGATGGTAAAAGTCATGCGAGTGGGCATGTCTTTGGTGAAAATGATGTCAAACAGAGTGCGGTTGATGGCTGGACTGTGGCATATGGTGGTGAAGGCAAGGTCAAGACAACGGCTATTTGGAATATGTTTCGAGGATTTTTTGAAAAAGATATCGCCGAAGCCAAAGCGCGTATGGAGACGATTAATGCTACAGAAGGCGGGGCTCGTATTTTTGGGGCTATCGAGCTTCCTTTTGAAAAAGCACTCTCTTTACATGTAAAGAAAAAAAGCGCTAAAACGCCTCTCAAACTTTCTCACGTTTCTCCAAAAGAGATCACGACGATTACCCAAAATGTCATGCACACCGTTGCATCTATCGAGGAGTATCTTCGAACAACACAACACGAAGTGGAAACGCTTTTTTTAAAAGTAGCGCAAACGTGTGATGCCCTAGCTGCTAAGCACGAAGTGTCCAATGAGGCGATACACGTTTTATTGGAAGCTATTGAAGGGATAAGAGCGAAGAGTAAAGAGGAAATTTTTGATAAAGTGATCTGGCATATCGCTCAGTCAATGATGCTTGTTCAAGAGATCACTATTGCACCAATCGAAGTGCGGTATGCCCCTGATGAAGCGTCACGCCGTCAAAAAATGGTGGATCTTTTGCATACGTATAAAGGATGGCTTTTTTCATTGGCTGGATGCATCGATGCTATTGTCAAAACAATGGATTATGGCAACAACAGAGCCTTGATTCACACGGTTCATGAGATTGATGTTTGGCATGACAATACACAAATAGATACGATTACATGTAAAAATATGCAAGCTCAAAATGGACGTGTTTTTGATGCTGATATGCGAGGGATTTTATACGATGTTCCTGATGAATATTTAGGGCAAAACATGCTTTTTAAAGATGCAAAAACGGGCGAAATACTCCCTGAAGCTTTTGTGCGTGTCATTGACCGAACGGATGAGCAGTATAACAAACTACGTTTTAGGGCAAGCCTTGAAGCGCCGATCGATACAGCGAAGATCACAGATCTGTATTGCCCAAATGCGATAGGATTTTTAGCAACGGAAGAGAACTTGAATGATAAAGAGTTCGTAAGATACATTAAAGCATTGATGGTAGATTTCCCCAAATGTACGTTTAAAGCACTGTACCTTAACTCCAAGACACCTTCTCTTGTAAGCGCAAAATTTGAAACAGATTCCCTTGAAATGGTCTTGTTATTTGATATATGGGATATTTTTAAGCACGTAGAAGTGTATATGTCCAATTATGAGCGTTCATATTTTAATGATATAGAAAATACAATCGTGCAGTATTTAAGGACAAATTCAACGGATGTTATGTGCATAGGACTGGGGCTAAATCAGCAAAAGACCTCTCTACGAGAGCATGAAAATAAGAACCCTCAGTATTTTGGCAATTTTTTTGATCATCTAGAGGCATTAGGATTTAGTAACGAGGATAGTGAAAAATATGGACATACCTTCCATGAAATTTACTATAAAAAAGCCAGTGAATATTATGATGTAGATATTGATTTCAACTTAAATGAGACTGTATCAAGAGCGTATGTTTATTGGAATCTAAAGCTTGGTTTGAAAAATCATCAATTTTTCAAAAACAACATTAAGTTTGTGAGACAGATGTTAAAGTTTATGATTCATGAATGAGGCTACAATCTTACATGTAATGATACTTGACAAGTTTCTTCCCTCTTTTATTGACTTTATAGATGAACATTTTGGAAGAGAGAATCACCACTATGTATTTATTACAAGTGAAAAATATGAATATGGACTCACAAAAGAGCATAATGTTGAATTTTTACATACAGATGATGATATTTTTATAACGCTTTTGGAGTGTATGATACAGGCAAAAAAAATTATACTCCACGGCCTTTGGCGAGATAAAATTGATCTTTTATTGTATTCGAATCAAACATTGCTCAAAAAATGCTATTGGGTTATGTGGGGTGGGGATTTTTATTTTCCTGAGACGAAAAGCGTGATGAGAAAAGAAGTGATCAAAAAGATGGGGCATTGCATACCTGTCAATTATGGCGATTATCTGTATATTAAAGAACATTATACTTCTAGCGCGATCTATCATGAGTGTTTAAATTATCCAAGATCTATTTTAATTCAAAATAAAGACTTTAGTGTCGAGAGAAACAAGGATAACGTGAAAAAAGTTTTAGTTGGGAATTCGGCAACTCAAACAAATTTTCATTTTGAAATTTTTGACAAATTACGTGGCACGAATAATATTGAAGTTTATGTCCCTTTATCGTATGGCGATAAAGATTATGCAAAAGAAGTTATTGCCTATGGTAGAAAATGTTTTCAATATTTTTATCCACTTGTTCATTCAATGGACTCGTCTTCTTATCAATTATTTTTAGAAACCATGGATGTTGCAATCTTCAAACATAACCGACAACAAGCCGTTAGTACGATGATGTCATTGCTTGGTATGGGTAAAACAGTTTATATGTCAAAAATTCCAACAACATGGGAGATGTTTGCACATTTAGGAATGTTTATTAAAGATATTGATATATTTACAGCGCTGGATGAAATTTCAACAGCTGAGGCTCGTTTTAATATTTCGACGATTAATGATACTTTTTCTGAGAGAAAAGCAGCTTATGCATGGGGAAAGGTTTTTAGCTATGGGAGTGATTAATGTTACCAAAACATATTTGCCAAACAAAGAAAAATACAAAAGTTATATTGATGAAATATATGCTAATGGGTGGGTGACCAATAATGGTTCATTAGTACAAAGACTTGAAAAAAAATTGGCTGAATACTTAGGCGTAAAAAACATTGTTCTTGTGTCAAATGGTACAGTTGCCCTTGAAATAGCCTATAGAACACTGGGATTAAAGGGCTTTGTTATAACAACTCCTTTTAGCTTTGTTGCAACAACAAGCTCTCTTGTGACCAATGGGCTTTTGCCTATTTTTGCAGATATTGATAAGCAAACCTTTAATCTAAATCCCAAAAATATAGAGAAACTCATTACGCCTAATACTTCTGCTATTCTTCCTGTTCATGTCTTTGGTAATGCTTGTGATGTGGAAGCAATAGATAAGATATCTAAAAAGTATCATTTGAAAGTGATTTATGATGCGGCACATGCTTTTGGTGTAAGATATAAAGATCAAAGTATCTTGAATTATGGAGAGATATCAACCCTTAGTTTTCATGCCACAAAAATTTTTCATACCATTGAAGGTGGGGCATTGATCATTAACGATGATGCCTTGGTAAAAAAGGCGAGATATCTTATAAATTTTGGCATTAAGAATGCTGAGGAGATACCAGAGCTTGGAACCAACGCAAAAATGAATGAGTTTGAAGCGGCAATGGGTCTTTGCATCTTAGATGATATAGAAGCAATACATCAGAAGCGAAAAATCGTTTATGAAAGGTATCGATGTGAATTACACAATGTTGTACAAATGCAAACACAAAATCATAATGCTACCCAAAATTATGGTTATTTTCCTGTAGTTTTTAAAAATGAAACGCAACTTAAGAAAGTGGAAACAGTCCTTAGAAAACAAAATATTTTTACTCGAAGATATTTTTACCCTTCTCTTGATACGTTACATTACATAGAGCCAAAACAGTACATGTCAATATCAAGAAATATTGCAAGCAAGATTTTGTGTTTACCAATGTATGGCGAGTTATCTGAAGATATTCAAAAAAACATTATAGATAGCATTAAGAGAGCTGTGGTATGAAAAGATTCTTTGTAGTGATTGATAATAAATTTATTTATGAGCAATTTACAAAAATTTTTCAAAAAAGAGGATTTTTGGTAGATTATTATTGCAGTCCAAAAAGTGATGCAATCTTTCGAGAAGAGATCGAAAGCAGTAAAATTGTACCAATAATTTTAAAAAATAATTACAATCACTTAATAGATAGTGGATATGTTTTGGGTATGTCTTGTCATTCAAAGCAAGTCTTCCCGCGAGAACTTGTCACGAGTATTCGATGTATAAATATTCATCCAGGATTTAATCCTTATAATCGCGGGTGGTTTCCACAAGTATTTTCCATCATAAACAAATTGCCTATTGGTGTAACAATTCATGTTATGGATGAAGAGATAGATCATGGTGATATTATCGTCCAAGAAGAGATGGAGACATTGCCAGATGATAGATCATTTGAGGTGTACAAGCGAATTTTAAATAAAGAAATTCAATTATTAGAAAAATATATTGATGTTATTGTCTCTAACCGTTATACGACAATTAAACCTTCGCAGGAAGGAAATTATAATTCTATTCAAGACTATCATAATATTTGTAAGATTGATCTTGCTAAAAAAGTTACAATGAAAGAAGCGATAGATTACTTAAGAGCAATGACGCACCCTCCGTATGAAAATAGCTATTTTATTGATGAGAATGGAGATAAAATTTTCATCTCAATAAATTTAAAAAAAAATCCATGAAAAAAATTATTTTAAACCCAAGTCAAAAACATACAAATAGAAAATCTTATAATTGGTTAATTTATGATAATTTTGATAGATGGCTCAATGCGTATGCGCGTTATTACAAAGGGGTTTTAGTTGATTTGGGATGCGGTGAAGCACCTTATAAAGAATATTTTTTATCATACGTTGATCAGTATATCGGAGTTGATTGGACGCATACATTGCACAATTCAAAAGCCAATGTCATCTCTGATTTAAACGGTAAAATCCAGTTAGAAAATCATTTTGCAGATACTGTCATCTCGTTTTCTGTGATGGAGCATCTCTGTGAGCCTCAAATTTTCTTAGATGAAAGTTATCGAATCTTGAAAAATGGTGGATATATGATTCTCCAAGTTCCTTGGATGTGGTGGGTTCATGAATCGCCTTATGATTATTTCCGATATTCTCCGTATGGATTAAAATACATCTTTGAAAAAGCAGGTTTTAGGGATATCCATGTACAACCTATGAGTGGATTTTTTACAATGCTGTCTTTAAAAATGAATTATTTTAGTTTACGATGGATTAAAGGCTCTCTCCTGCGACGATTTTTAACACAATGTTTACTGATACCCCTTTGGTATACAAGCCAAAAATTAGCACCGATATTCGATAAACTCCATCGAGGATGGTCTCTTGAAAGTGTTGGATTTTTTGTAATAGCTAGAAAAGGAGATACATGAATAGATATTGCCCTATCTGTCAACAAAATTCCGAGAGTTTTAAACCGTTCGGTCATATCGCGCGTGATGATGCTATGTGCCCTATCTGTGGCGCAGTTGAAAGACATCGTCTCAGTTGGTTATTTCTAGAAAAAAAAATAACTCCTCAAGAATATAAAAATAAAAAAATGTTACATATTGCGCCTGAAAATGTTTTGAAAAATAAGTTTGGGACAATCTTTGGAGAAGAAAATTATATAACAGCCGATCTCACGGATAAACGTGTTAAAGTTAAAATGGATATCACAAACATTGCATACCCACATGAATCATTTGATTGTATCTTTTGTTCTCATGTCCTAGAACATATTGTTGATGATAGAAAAGCAATGAAGGAGTTGCATAGAGTTTTGAAAAATGATGGTTGGGCTATTTTGCTTGTTCCTATTGTCTCAAAAGGGAAGACGGAAGAAGATTTTTCTGTTGTTACAAAAGAGGAACGAATGAAACATTATGGAGACCCTGATCATGTAAGAAATTATGGGATCGACTATAAAAATAGATTAGAAGAGTGTGGTTGGAGTGTAGAAGTGATTTGTGCAAAAGATTTTTTAGATGCTCAACAGATTACGTTAATGGGTATTACGAAAGCCTCTGGAGAGATTTATTTCTGCACAAAGGGCTAAAATGTTAAAAATCATATCATGAGATTGTTATTATGATACATCAACTGAAAAAATAATGAAAGTAAAGCAAACTATGATACTAGCGCCTATTGTACTATTTGTCTACAATCGCTTATGGCACACTCGTCAAACAGTAGAAGCACTCCAAAAAAATGAAACAGCGGGTGATAGTCAATTATTCATCTTTAGTGATGGTGCAAAAGATGAAGATTCATTGCGAGAAGTTGAAAATGTGAGAGCGTATCTAAAAACCATAAAAGGGTTTAATAAAATCACTATTATTGAAAGAGATATAAATTGGGGATTAGCTGACAATATTATTGATGGAGTGAGCGCCATTATCACCAAATATGGCAAAGTTATAGTGTTAGAAGACGATATTGTTACTAGTCCTCAATTTTTAAATTTTATGAACAATGCTCTCATCTTTTATGAAAATGAGAAACGAGTATGGCATATAAGTGGTTGGAATTATCCTATTGAAACAGCACATTTGGAAGACACTTTTTTATGGCGGGCAATACAATGTTGGGGATGGGCAACTTGGCAAGATAGATGGAAACATTTTGAAAAGAATCCTCAACACTTAATAGAGAATTTTACACAAGAGGATATCTATGCTTTTGATCTCGAAGGGATAAATTTTTTCTGGCAACAAGTAATAAAAAATGCAAAAAATCAGATCAATACGTGGGCAGTTTTTTGGTACGCAACTTTTTTTAGACATAAAGGGCTCTGTCTTAGCCCTTCACAGACATATGTTTATAACATAGGGTTTGATGGTTCTGGTATTCACTGTGATACGAATGATATTTATACGGGAGTATTAAATACAAAACAAACGGTAACCTACACCCACCAAATAGAAGAAAATGAAATTGCGCTCAATCGCATAAAACTTTTTTACAGAGAGAATATCCAAATAAAAAATGACACGATTGCATTTTCAAAAAGCTTGGGAATTGTATACAATTATTTATCTACACTAAAACGCGATGATAAGTACTATATTGTTTATGGTGCAGGCTTCGGAGCAAAATTGATTATTAACTTTATGCCTACATCCATTGTTTATATGATTGATCAAGACATTTCTAAGCAGGGCGATTTTATAGAAAATATTCCTATCTATTATTTAGATTCGTTGCATAAAAATCCTGAATATCAGATTTTGATTAGTCCATTTGGTAGGGCAAAAGAGATTATGTCAACATTACATGTAATGTACAATGTTCCTATGGAACGTATGGTGTCTCTTGATATTCTAAACGATTAATGGAAGAGGAGAAAAGTAAAAATGATTGAATCATCCGAGGATGTACGCATATTTCCAAATAATGTTGAGGTAGGCCCATATACCTATATTTGCAATGGATGCAGTTTAAGTAACACACGGATAGGAAAATTTTGTTCTATTGCCCCAGCAGTAAGCAGTGGCATTGGTAAGCATCCAACAACAGAATTTATATCAACATATCCTGCCTTTTTCTCTGAAAACAATATTGGATGCGGGGTGAGTTTTGTAGAAGAACAGCTCTATGAGGAACACACACCTGTAATTGTTGGCAATGATGTGTGGATTGGATTACGGGCGATTTTGCTTAATGGGGTTACAATAGGGAATGGTGCTATTATCGCAGCGGGAGCTATCGTAACAAAGGATGTTCCTGCATATGCTATTGTTGGTGGCGTTCCTGCAAAAATTATTTCTTATCGGTTTAGTCCTGAACAAATTGAGTTTCTCGAAAATTTCCGCTGGTGGGATAAAGACATAGCATGGATTAAATCGCATGCGAAAGACTTTAAATCAGAACTTTTTTTTGAAAAATATTTTGTGAAATCGGAACCATGATGCTAGGAGTAAATTTCCCAAAAATTACGATTGTTACCGTCACATACAATGCTGAACAGTATTTAGAGCAAACAATTCAAAGCCTACTAAGCCAAGACTATCCAAATCTTGAATATATTATTATTGATGGTGGAAGTACGGATAGGACTGTGGATATTATTAAACACTACGAAGCAAACCTTATGTATTGGATTAGTGAGCCTGATGGGGGTATGTATCATGCTCTTCAAAAAGGATTTGAGAAAGCAACGGGAGACATAATGGCGTGGTTGAATGCTGATGACATGTATCATGCTAAAGCATTGTTTAACATCGCTAATATCTTTACTGCATTACCAACCGTTCAGTGGTTAACAGGAATGAATACACTATTTGATGAACAAGGACGAACCGTTCTTGTTCGAAGGCCCCATCAACGTTCTTGGTACGATATGTTTCTAACGCCTCAACTGCATATTCAGCAAGAGTCAACATTTTGGCGAAGAGAATTATGGGAAAAAGCAGGTGGTAAAGTTGATACTTCATTAAAATATGCTGGAGATTTTGAGCTATGGTTGCGTTTTTTTAAACATACTCGATTGTTTGAAGTAGATACATTGATAGGAGGTTTTCGCGTACGAGAGGGTCAACTTTCACGGTTGCATCAGCAAGAGTATGGGGATGAATGTGAATATGCACTTCAAAGAGAACGAGAGAAACTCTCTTTTTTTGATCAGTGTCATTTAAAGACGATGCAAAAAATAAAATTAGAGATTCAGAACCAAGGGTTAACCAAAGATTCCATTGAAAAGAAAGAAATTAGCATAAGAGAAATCGCTCAATATCCTTTTAAAATTATTTTTGATTTTCAAAAAAAAGAGTTCGTATTACAAGGAGAGATAATGTCACAGATAGATGAGCTTCAACACAGAATGAAAACAAACCATAAAAATCTTGGTGAATACCTTCACTATCTTAAAAATGACCATCTTTTTTATCCTGAAGTTGTGGTAGATGTAGGAGTGGCCTTTGGAACAGGGGAGATCTATGAGGTGTTTCCAGAATCGACTATCGTGCTTGTTGAGCCTTTAGAAGAGTGTTCGCATTATCTTGATGCTATTGCAAATCGCTATGAAGATGTGCATATTTATAAAGTTGCTGCTGCTAAAAAATCTCAAAAACTCTCCTTTTTTGTTCATCCTGATTTGGTTGGATCTTCTTTATACCAAGAGAGTGAAGGGGATGTAACAGATGGAGAGTGTCGAGAAGTTGATGCAGAAAGATTGGATGTGCTGTGTGCGGAACATGTCACAGGTAGTCGAAAAGTTTTTTTAAAAATTGATGTTCAAGGTGCTGAACTGGATGTATTGGCAGGATATGAAAAGCTGTTAAAAAATACAGAGGTTATTGTCTTAGAAGTTTCTTTACATCCGTTTTTTAAACATGGTCCTCAGCTCCATGAGGTCATAGCGTATATGCATACAAAAGGTTATGTGGTTCATGGAATTTTTGGATTTTTACATCGACCCCTTGATGGTGCTTTAGCGCAAGTTGATGTGGCTTTTGTAAAGCAGAATGGACAATTTAGACAGTTTTCTCAATTTGCAACTTCTGATCAAAGAGGGTTGCTAAATCAAGTAATGTGTTCGTCAAAAAACAATCATCACCAGTTTGCATCCAATTATTCTAAAATAGCTTTTCAACAGAATTTTAATGCTCTTATACATCATATTCAAGAACTTGGAGCTTTAAATGCTTCTTATTTGATTTATGGGCATGGTGCTGTAGGTAGAACTATCCAAGCGTTGATTCCCGATAAAATCGTTGCCTTTATTGATCAAAAAAGTAATGAGCTTGCAAAAGAGATTAAAAAAGGAGGCGTATACAACCCTTCCAATCTTTCAAATATACCGTTTGATAAAATCATTATTTCCGTTTTGGGCAGAGAAGAGGAGATAGAACACTATCTTACCCAAACGTTACATGTAAACCAAGAAAAGATTATAAGACTTTCTGTATGAGCACATTGCCAAAAATTACGGTAGTAACGGTCACATACAATGCTGAGAAACTTCTTGAGCAAACGATTCAAAGCGTTATAGCGCAAGATTATCCGTTGGTAGAATACATCATCATTGACGGCGGTTCAACGGATGACACGGTAGCGATTATTAAAAAATATGAAAAATATTTAGCCTATTGGGTCAGTGAACCCGATAACGGAATCTACGATGCGATGAACAAAGGCGTTATGAAAGCAACGGGAGCGTGGATCAATTTTATCAATGCTGGAGATACATTTACGACGCAAGAGACGATTCAAACATGTGCAAAGGCATTTCAAAACGATATAGCTATGGTGTATGGCGGGATTAATGTTGGCAATGAAAAATGCCACGGTTTTGTCTATCAACCTCCATTGGATTTAGCGTTGTACTTCAAACGTATGCCGTGTTGCCATCAAGCTATCTTTTTTAAAACAGCGTTAGTAAAGCATTATCGATTTAATACCTTATTTAAAATTAACGCTGATCTTGATTTGATTTTGAAGTTGTATCACGCGGGGCATTCTTATGTAAAATTAGAGATACCGGTTATTAATTTTTTATTGGGCGGTATCCATACGCAAGATGTTCCAAGAGGTTATTTGGATGAACTGTATGTGACATCGCAGTATATGAAGACATGCAATGCTATTTATGAGCACGAAGCGTATCAATGTTTGCGAGATGCGCAAACAGACTCTTCCTCGTACATGTGCGTTTCTATCGCTCTGGGGAAAATTGTCTCACAACTTGAAACACTCAAAAGCAAATACTCAAAAATTGCAGTTTACGGATACGGTGGTACGGGAAAGCTTATAGCCTCTTTTTTAGGACCTAGCGTAGCGTGCATTTTTGACCTTGATGCTAAGGCGATTAATAAAACGCATGTTTTTCACCCGCTCTCTTACCGTGAAATCGACTATGATACGATCCTTATTAGTCTTTTGGGAAGAGAGAGTGAAGTGCGAACCTATTTAATAGAACAGATCGGTATAGAAGAGCGTCAGATTTACAGCTTTGATTTATGATGTCACAACTACAATCTGCTTGGCGGTTGTCTTGCTAAAATCTTCAATTTTCTTTTGGATGCTTTGCCCATAAACGCCACTGGCAATTACAATGACAGCTTCTTTTTTGTCGCGCAATGCCTCTTCCAAGGAGAATACGCGAAAATCTTCGGAGATAAACGGTTGAATTTCTGCACGTGAGTCTATCACCGCTTCAATGTGAATATCTCTTACATGTAAAAAAGGAAGAAGCTCTTTAAACAGATCGCCTGCTCCGTAAATCATGATTTTTTTTGGTTTTAAAGCACCCAATTTTTCTAAAAGGGTGTCGATGACTTTTTGATTGGGATGTGTGTTCGTGCCATAAAAGGGTAGAAGAAAGTTTTGATTGATGGTGGTAAGAACACCTTGTGGCCAAATACAGTGCTGTTTCATGTGTGAGGGATTGGCTAAAAAGTGTTTGTAAAAGACCTCTTCTCCTTGGCGTTTAACCTGTGCAATCTGCTCAGGTTGAATAATCGTATAGCGGTGACTACTTCCTCTGCCTTCATCGTACTCCAAAGCTCCCAAAAATTTAACCTCTTCGTGTGTTGGAAGCTCAATGAGGCGTGAAAGCATCAGTGCTAAATGCTCTCTTGAAAAGGTTTTGGAAGGAAGAGAATAGTCGCGAGCAAGGCTAAAAAAGCTCTCAATGCCTGCATGTAAAGCATTTTGGATGGTTTTCATAGAGAGATCGTTGCACGCTAAGTACTCCGTTTGAGCAGAACTCTTTGTATATCCTACGGTCGTTGGGTGCTCACCGTTGAGCAGTATTTCAATAAAATCGGGTGTTCGCGCAATGCACTCTAAGGCATGAGCTGTTTTGGCGTTGTGTGGTAAAAAGGAGAGTGTATGCTGGTGATTTAAATTTTGGTAACCGCGTACACTTTGATAAAAAAGAATCGAAGTATGCGGTTTTGTTTTAGGGGAAAATAAAGGGTGTAAGTTTTTTAAAACACTTCCGCCTCCACCAAAATCAATCAAGGCGGATGAAGTGTTTACATGTAACGTGTCAAGGTAAGCACACAAGAGCTTTTTTTGCGCCCCAAACGCATCACTGATCCTCTTTTTGTTTGCATTTAGCTCTTCTTGAACATGCTCTAAAAGAGGTTTTCCCTCTATGTATAGGGTTGGAAGCATCTCATAGGAAAGATCGCCATAAGCGTGCAGAGCGCTCGTCTCAAATGGGATAAAAAAGTTTTCGTAAAGATCTTTAAGCGTGAGTCCTTTAAATGTATCTGGCTTTAGACTGCCAATATCGTCTGGCATGAGCGTGAGAAATTGAGTGGATCTTCGAGAAGCATACACACGATCTGTTGCGATATGCGGATAGAGCTTTTGAAAATAGTGTTGAAAGATGGCACCTTCTCGCATAAGAAATAAGAGCTTGTCCAGTCCAAACTGGTGTGAACACGCCAAAAGCCAATGACTCAATTCTCCTATAATCGGAGCAAAAAGAGAAGCGCCTAGTCTGAAGTAAAATCGCTCTAGGGCAGTGTCATAGGGATTGCACAGAAGACTCAGTGTGCGTACATGATTGCCGTGGGGTAAAACTTCTTTGAGATAGAGCGCTTCATGGTGCATCGCCTCTTTTTCATTGCTCTCTAACCCATAGTAAAGTGTTGCTATGCCAAAGCTTTTCGCTATGGAAATATCGGCATTTGGGTTGTCCCCAATGTGTAAAAGCTGGGATGCTTTTATGTTTAAATCATCCATTACATGTAAAAAAAGCTCTCCCGTTGCTTTGCTTTTTTGCTGTTCGCACGAAACGTAGATGTGAGAGATTTTGTTGAGGTTTTTAAGTTGAGACAGGGCAATGGATGTGATTTCTTGTGTACTCAGGTACATATCGGAAATTAAAATAATTTGCTTGCCTGCTGAATGTGCCATGTCAATCCATCGTTCGAGTTGAGGATTGAGCACCAAAACATCACGTTCTGTTTGGAGTTCTATCTCTAAAAAACGATTTTTTTGCTGTAAAGGAATTGGAAGAGCGTCGTAAATTTCCGCAAGGCTGGCCTCTTTGCCGCCTGCTTTGAGCGTGCGCTCCGTAGTACGTCGATAATGCGCAAAAGAAGAGGGCGTATCAAACCATGCGCGTACTTCTTCATGCATTCCCATAATTTCAAAAACCATTGAGGGCGTACCGCATGTTCGAAAAAAGAGAGTGTCAAAGATGTCGAAAGAGACAATCTGAATTGCTGGATTTTCAAGATAACGATGAAACGTTTGCTCGATCAACGCATGCTCAAAATACTTCATACGTTGCCTACGGTATTTAATGCATGAAGAACGATGTCGTCCATATCGTAATAGCGATACTCCGCAAGCCTTCCTATGAGTGTAAGGTTGGAGAAGTGCTGTGCTTTTTGCATGTATTGTGTATATTGTGCCTGATTTTTATCGTTAAAAATAGGATAATACGGAACGGTTATCTCTTTACGATGCTCTTTGGGATACTCTTTTAAAATGGTCGTTTTTGGGCTTAGGGTAGGATGAATATGCTTGAATTCTGTGATGCGAGTATAGTCATGATCATTGGGGTAATTTATCGTTGCAGCCTCTTGAAAATAGGCTTGATCAATCGTTTCAAATACCATCTCTGTTGTGCGGTATGGCAATGCATCGAAACAATAATCAAAGAGTGCATCAACAGCTCCTGTATAAAGAACCTTACATGTAAAATCATTTCTAAAGCCAATACGATTTTCACGCCAACACACTTCATTTAAAAAATCTTTTTGGAGTTCAACCGTAATATTAGGGTGATCCAATAAAGCTTCAAAAAGTTTTGTATAGCCATTTTTGGGTATGGCTTGGAATGTATCGTTAAAGTAGCGATTATCACGTCCGATAAAAATGGGCACGCGTGCGGTGACCGTACTATCGATCTCTTGAGGTGACAATCCCCACTGTTTTGCCGTATAGTGTAGGAAAAGGTTTTCATAAATAAAATCTGCCAACATCCGTAAGTCGTCATCAAAATGTTTTTTAAGATCTAAAATAGGCACTTTGGTATTGGGGGCATAATAGTGTAAAAGTTTTTGTTGAAACCTCGTTGCATCCAACGGAGCAAAAAGTGCTTCAATGGTGTTGAAATTAAAAGGAATAGGAACATTTTTCCCTTTGATATGAGCCAAAACGTTATGTTCATAAGGTGTCCACTCTGTAAAGCGTGAGAGATACTCCCACACCTCTTTTGAAGAGGTATGAAACAGATGCGGTCCGTAGCGATGCACGACGATGCCGTTTTCATCGACTTCATCGTAGCAGTTACCGCCGACATGTGCTCTTTTTTCAATCACGAGAACTTTTTTGTTATGCTGTGTTGCTAAAAGATTGGCACTGACTGCGCCTGCAAAACCGGCTCCTATAATGACATAATCATACATGTAAAAGTCTTTTGGCTTTGGTATTGTCAAAATGGCCTCGAAGTCCATCTAAAATAGAATGTGTCGCGAAGCGTAAACGTAGCCATTTGTGATCATCGTATAGCAGAATATCTTTGCATAACGTACCATAGAGTTTAAGAATATCGAGCCATACGAAAGGAGTTTTACTGTATTGGATAGCAATATAAATAGAATTTCTTAATCCAAAATATTTCAGCCACAATACCTCAAAACGAATGCGATTTTTATGAAACCCAAAAAATCGGCGCTCAATTTTCTCATTTTGGCGTTTCTCTTTATGGTAAATCTTACTCTCATTGACTAAAAGGATTTTTCCTAAAGTTGCTAAGCGTAAGCTATATTCTGTATCGTCATGGTGAATAAAAAACTCTTTTTTAGGAAGTCCAATTTTTTTCATCGCATTGCTAGAAATCAAAATACCTACGAAAGAGGCCATATCAATCTCAACAGTTTTTTTTAAAAAGGTTTCTACTGAAAGAGGACGTTGAAAAGAGGGTAATGTCTGTTTATAGTTAAATTGCCCCCTATGCCCGAAGGTTGAAAGCGTATGTTTCTCTTTTGTTCCAATAAACACAGAAGGCGCATATGCAGGATAGGAAGCATTAAGAGAGATGGCTTCTATAAGTTTTTCCAAAGCAGTGTATTCTGGCTCAGCATCATCATCCATTAACCACATAAAATCATATTCATACGCAGATGCATACGCGCATCCTGCATGAAATCCTCCTGCTCCACCTAAATTCGTGTCAAGCTTCTGATAGCAAAGATTCTCAAAAGAGGTGTATCCTTCTTTGATAAGATTAGCCTCCGTTCCATCTGTAGAAGCATTGTCTATCACTAAGATATCTGTTGGATAGGTTTGATGCAATAAGCTATCTATACACTCCTTTAAAAGAGCATAACGATTATAGGTTACCACAATGGTACAAATTTTAGGATGCATCGATGTCATTAACCGAGTCTCATTTTCTTAAAGCGTTCACTAAAGTGCGTCTGTTCTACAACAGTCACATGCGTTGGGATTTTATAACCATCCAATCGTGATTTGCAAAAAGCGCGGATCATTTTTTTAATGGACGTTGCCTCTTTTGGGTCTTTTAAAACCACTTCAACGGCGACACTTTGCCCTGTAATGGCATTAGAGATCGCACTTACCATGCAGTCTTGCACTTCGGGCATCATCAAAATGACCGATTCGACCTCGTTGGGTAACACTTTTTGTCCGCCGACATTGATGACCTCTTTTGCACGTCCAATGATGCGAAGAAATCCATCTTCGCTCTCTTCGACAAGATCGCCCGTGTCAAACCATCCCTCGTGAAAACTCTCCATAGACGCATTGAGATAGCCTAAAATTTGCGTATCGCTTTTGAGCCACAAGGTGTGATTGACGATTTTGTATTCACACGACGCATCTTCAATACGCATCAGCGTAGAATCAGAAGCTTTGGAAGATGTTGTCGCGATGCCTGTTTCACTGGTGCCAAATGTTTGTAAAAACTTTATTTTTGGAAAAACAATTTTGAGTTTACTCAACAGAGATTCTGGCATGGTCTCTGTGCCATATGTGATCATTCTGAGAGAAGACACATCGTAACGCTCATGTGCTCCACTCATCAAAATCAGGTTTAAAAACGTGGGCGAAGAGGGCAATACGGCAACATGATAACGTTCGATAAGCGAACAAATATGTTCAGGATTGCGATTATGAGGTATCACCATGGTTGCGCCCATAGAGAGAATGTTGAGCATGGTATTGAGTCCACCGATATGGTCAAACATCAAGAAAAGAAGCATCACTAAAGTTTTACTTTTTTTCAGCTCATAATGGGCTACAAGATGGGAAAGATTGTGCACCATGGCTTTTGGTTTTCCGGTACTGCCACTGCTAAAAAGAATCAATCCTGCATCGCCCATTTTTTGAAGGTTTGCAAGCATCGGATGAGGTGTTGCATTGTTGGTATGAGCGGTCACAACGAAAGATTCGCCATGATAGGCGATACTATACGAACATTGTGCAATCGCAATTCGCTCATTTATCTCTGCGGGTGTGGTGCTTGTTATGGGGGTGATGATTGCTTTTTTTTCATAAAGTGCACTAAAAAGTGCAATAGCCTCAAAGCTATAATCTGAAAGAATAGCAACGCTTGAGCCTTCAGGAATGTTGTCAAGCAGTGTCTTTTGATATACCAAAGCACGTTTGATAAGATCATCGTACGTATAGGAGTGGTCATCATGATCTATAATGGCAATTTTTTGATCAAAAAGAGCTAATTTACTAAGCATCAGCGATGTACTCCTCCAAGATGAATAATCTGCGCAGTGATAAAATCACTTTTATCGTCTATCAAAAAATCGATGACATGCTTAATATCGTCAAAAGTGCCAAATCGTGCAATCGCTTGTTGGGCAAGAAGGGATGCCATCTTCTCTTTTGGTACCGCTTTAATCAGATCGGTTTCGATCGGTGTTGGGGCTATCGCATTGACGGTAATGCCAAAAGGAGCAAGCTCTTTAGCCGTTGTCTCTGTTAGGTTTTCGATGGCTGCTTTACTCGCTGCATAGATCGCTTCGCCTTCAAGCCTTAATGCTGTCGCAATGGTTGAATAATTGACAATGCGCCCTTTTTTTTGTTTCATCATTGCTTTGGAAACTTCTCGAAGAAAGAGAAATGTTCCGACGATATTGGTTTGAAGAATCGCATTGAGCGTGGATAGCGAGGTTGTAAGCGTATGGTTCATACTCGCAATCCCTGCATTATTGAGTAGCACATCGATACGACCAAACTCTTTTTTGACACTTCGAACCATTGCCACCACAGCCGTTTCATCCGCAACATCCAAGATAAAATGTCGGTAGTGTGGATCTGCAAGGGTTGTGGCTTCACGACTGCACCCAATCACGGTATGCCCTTCGCTGAGATAGGCTTCACACAACGCATACCCAATACCTTTACGGCTTCCTGTGATGATGATGATTTTAGGCATTGAGGAGCTTTTCAATATAGGCAGAGAGCGTTTCTACGGTTCGAAACGGAGAGACTTTTTGGCTCATGGCTTTTTCATCTGCTAAAACAATGTTTTTGCCATAGTGTTCCGATACCTTTTCCTCAATGTCCGCGATAAAGGAGACAAGGGCAAGGCTATCTAGTACGCCATTGCCTCCAAAAAGTTTGGTAGCAAGGCTTGGATGCTCAAGGGAAGGCTCTTGGAGCTCTTCATTAAACTCTTGAAGTGCCGCTATGATGATGTCTGTAATCTTATCCATATTTAGTTCCTTATCGTGAGTTGCGAAGCTGTTTTTAAAATGGGTTGAAAGAGCTTGGAACTTTTTTTCATCTGCCATTCTTCATGACTTAATGCCATCGTGCAAAAGGAAGATGGTTGTGTATCTCTCATTTTAAATCCTAAACGTTCATTGAATTTTAAAGCAGGGTTGTTTTCAACATGCACGAAAGACTTAACACTGTGTGCACGATAATGATTAAAAAGTGTATCTAAAAAAAAGAGTGCAACGGCTGATGTCACAAGCGGTGAGGTTGTTGGATCAAAAAAAAGTCCCCATGAGGGTGAGCAACTTTTAAGCGCATTCGCATGGATTGCCCCTTGAATGATCTGTTCATCTTTGAGGGCTAAATAAAGTGCGTCATCATTGCTTTTCAGTGTTTCCACCCATGCAAGATGGTCGCTAAACGCAATTTCTTTTTGGGTTGGCGTATAGCGAAGAATCGCTTCTTGGTTGCGCAGTGCCAAAAGGGCTTTGTGTTCTTCTTGCGTGAGCCTAAAATAGGGGGTCAAATAGAGCATCTAAGGTCTTCTTTTCTCATGACACTATAACATCTTCAAGGCGTAAAGGTGTCCCGAATGCTAAGTCGCAGGCAGCTTTTTTGCCAAGGATTTCGTGTAAATGACGTGGATGCAAGCCATTGCAAGGGCGCACACTTTTGATGTTGTCCCGTGTTAACATCTCTCCTTTGCGAATCGGCGCACTCACATAAAGGCTTCGATTGAAACGGCGATTTTTGAGCTTAAACGCGTCCATCTCGTAATGCACATCGCCTAAAAGAAGCTCTGTTTCGCGCACGGCGTTACTCATGGCAGAAAACGCCTCCATATCAAGCGAAAATGCTGCGTCAGCCCCACCGATGGAGCGATCCAGGATGAAATGTTTCTCAATGACGCGCGCCCCTAATGCCACGGCGGCAATGGGAGCACTCATGCCCAACGTGTGGTCAGAAAGTCCTGCGATAACGCCAAAACGGTTTGCCAAATCAGGAATCGTTTTAAGATGCGCATGCTCAAGGGGTGCGGGGTAAGAACTGGTGCATTGAAGGAGAATAATCTCTTCATTGTTCTCTTGTTTGCAAATGGCAACGGCCTCTTCAATCTCTTCAACATAGGCAGTTCCTGTTGAGATAATCATCGGTTTATGCTCTTTAGCACACGTGCGAATCAGCGCATGATCGGTGATCTCAAACGAGGCGATTTTATACGCAGGTGGATCAAATTGTCGTAAAAAATCGACCGCAGTTTCATCAAATGGAGACGAAAAACAGATAAGCCCCTCTTCCTTTGCCGTGCGAAAAAGCGTTGCGTGCCACTCCCATGGCGTGTAGGCTTTTTGGTAAAGATCGTACAGTTTTGCACTGTCCCAGAGTGTACCACCTTGGATGATAAACTCGTCTCTGTCGCAATCAAGCGTGATCGTATCGGCGCGATAGGTTTGCAGTTTAATCGCGTCCGCCCCCGCTTTTTTGGCCGCCTTAATCGTCTCAATTGCTGTTTGCAACGAGCCATTGTGGTTGGCGGAGAGCTCAGCGATGATGAACGTTTTGGTGCTTTTAAAATCAAAATCAGCGATCTTCAAAGGGTTTCTCCTTGCATCCATGCGTGAATGAGGGTTTTGAGTGTTTGAGGCTCAAAATCGTGCATAACTGGATAATCATGCTCCTCTAAATATTGATACATATCGTCTTGATTGATGGCTACTTTAATCGCAATAAAGGGCATTTCCATAAAAAGCACCTCATGGAGTATTCCGCTAGGCGTGACAATCGCGAATTTGCTTTGATTCATGATTTTGGCAACCTCCTTTGAGTTTACATGTAAAGCGATGTTTGGAAACACCTCGACGTAGCGTTGAAGCTCGTGCAGATGGGCATTGGCTGTGGTTGAAAGTATGCTTACATGTAACGATTTTGGAAGGGTTTTTAAAATCTCTAACGTCAAATTCCCCGCGTCACTTCCACCCATCGCAATCAGCACATCGTAGATCTTTTCACGCGCGATTTTTTTCTCATCTTTAAACTCCTCGCGAATCAGCGTATACGCACTGCCACAACGCAATTCACACCCCTTGGGCACAAGGTTTGCGTAACGCGCGGCATCGGCGCAGATGGTGTGATTGAGCAGTATATCGCAGTGATGCGGTTGATACGTGTCATCAAAGCTGAGGATGGTGACATTTGTCGCCTCTTTCACGGTTTGCTCAAAACGCGCGTCAATGCCATAATGGTCGATCACCAAAAGGTTTACATGTAAAGATTTTATGAGCGCTATAAGTTCGTCTGCATCGTTGGTTTGAAGGATGTTAACTTCATAGGGAATCTGCTCAATGATACTGCCTTGAAGCGCTTGGCACGCAAACAAAATTTCGCCTTCCACGCTTTGTGCCAACACAAGATCGCGCATAATGTGCCCAAGCCCGATGGTGCTCGAACTATCAGCTCTTATCAGTGTTTTCATGAAGCACTTTGTACATGAGTTCGGCGCGTGTCCAATCTTCGGGCGTGTCGATGTCTTGGACGAGATGGCGTGGAAGAACGATGGGAATACTTTCACTTCCAAACATCACATCGTGCGTGGTTTTATGAAGAGCATGCCAATAAAATTGTCCTGCATCTTGGTACGCTTCCTCTAAGTCTTGGCTACGAGCAGAAAATTTGTCTTTCCAGAACATTTCGCACCGTTTTGCTTCGGTAATTTTAAACGTGCGCCAAATCGGAAAAGGCATCGATGTGACGGAAAAGGCGTACACTGCGTTACTCTCACGTAGTTTTTCAAAGCCTTCGATGAGGTAGCGTGGCTCTAAAAGAGGGGCAGTCGCGTAAATCGCGCAAGCAAAATCATACGTTTCACCTCTTTCGTGCAAGGTTTGAAGGGCGTGTTCCACCACCGCACCCGTGCCTGTAAAGTCATCACTCAGTTCATGAGGTCGCAGAAAAGGAACCTCGGCGCCATACTGTTTGGCAACCGTTGCGATCTCTTCATCATCGGTACTAACGATAATTTTTTCAAAAAGTCCACTTTGAAGCGCCACTTCAATACTGTAGGCGATCAGCGGTTTACCGCAAAAATCTTTAATGTTCTTGCGAGGAATGCGCTTGCTTCCGCCACGTGCGGGGATGATGGCGATATTCACCTGTTGCATCCTTTGATTTTTTCAATCTCCTCAATAAGCGTATCGGCAACCAATGTGGCATCTTCCATGCGCATGCCTTGATGACACGGAATGGAGAGTTCGGCACGGTAAAAATCTTCGGCATTTGCGAGACGGTGTTCGCCAAAACGTTCTTTGTAGTAGCTAAATTGGTAGATCGGTTTGTAGTGGACTTGCACTCCAATGCCTTTTACATGTAAAGATTCAAAAAGTTCTTCTTTTGCGCACCACAAGGAGGAAGAGAGCAAAATAGGGTAGAGGTGGTAACTGCTTTTTTTCGTTGGCGCAATTGCAATCGTCGTAAAGTAAGGATTGTTTTGAAAGCGTTCATCGTAATAGCGTGCAATGTCTGCGCGTTTGGCGATAAAGCTATCGAGTCGCTTCAGCTGAGAAAGCCCCAACGCACACGCAACATCGCTCAAACGGTAGTTCTCACCAAGCACGATCATATCGGAATTCCAGTGTGTTTTTTTTACGACGCCATGACTGCGTAAGAGTTTGGCTTTTTCGTAAAATTCCGTGTTATTGGTCGCAATGGCACCACCTTCAAACGTGGTAATGGGCTTAATCGCGTGAAAACTAAAGATGGTCATATCCGCCACATTGCCCACTTTTTGCCCATCGATCTCACTTCCAAGCGCATGGCTCGCATCGTCGATCAAAAAGAGTTTGTGTGTGTTGCAGAGGTTTTTAAGTGTTTGAATCTCAACAGGATTGCCTCCAAAATCGACCGCACTGACCGCTTTGGTTTGAGGTGTGATCAGAGCTTCGATTTTGCGCTCATCGATGTTTCCATCCCATTTGATGTCGCAAAAAATAGGTTTTGCACCGCATTGAATCGCGGTATTGGAAGTCGCAGCAAAGCTTAGCGGTGTCGTGATGATCTCATCACCTTCGTGAAGCCCGATGATCTGATAGGCGACATGTAACGCCGAAGTCGCGGAGTTCATGACGCAGACATGTTTCACTCCAAGATAATGCGCCAAAGCCTCTTCAAAGTCGCTGACGATTTTGCCACCCGTGAGAAAATCGCCTTTTAATGTCTCAACAACCGCGTCGATATCGCTTTGATCAATGCTCTGTCTGCTGTAGGGAATCATGCCTCGATCATCTCCTTCAAACTGTTGGCATCCAGCCACTGTGTGTTGGTGTCTGAACTGTACTCAAAGCTCAATTCTACGGGCGTTCCCTTCTCCTTGAGTGCGTTACATGTAAAGTCGGCTTTTTGGGAAAATTGGATGGTGGGTTGAATGACAAAATGGTCGTGAAATTCGAGTGTTAAGTGACTGTCATCTTTAGGCACCATCACTTCGTGCATCTTCTCGCCTGGTCGAATTCCGATAATTTTAATACCCAGATGCGGCGCCATAGCATGCGCAAGATCGGACATCTTCATGGAAGGAATTTTAGGGATGAAAATCTCACCACCCTTCATGCGCTCAAAATTTTTCAGAACGAAATTGACCCCTTGCTCCAACGTAATCCAAAAACGCGTCATATGCTCATCGGTGATGGGAAGCTCATTTGCTCCTTCTTCAATCAGCCGTTTAAACAGGGGCACCACGGAGCCACGACTGCCTAAAACATTGCCATAACGTACGACGGAAAAACGTGTTTGGCGTGCTCCTCGGATGTTATTGGCGGCGACAAAAAGTTTGTCACTTGCAAGTTTGGTAGCACCATAAAGATTGATAGGATTGGCGGCTTTATCGGTGGAGAGCGCGATCACTTTTTGCACTTCGCATGCAAGCGCCGCGTCGATGACATTTTGGGCACCGTAAATATTGGTTTTAATGCACTCCATTGGGTTGTATTCAGCGATGGGAACATGTTTGAGCGCGGCAGCGTGAATTACAAAATCCGCGCCATACATCGCACTTTTAAGACGGTTTGCGTCTCGCACATCGCCGATAAAAAAGCGCATGCACGAATTGGTAAATTGTTGTGCCATTTCGTACTGTTTGAGTTCGTCGCGCGAGAAAATGATGATCTTGTTGGGTGTGTAATTTTTTAAAAGAATTTCCGTATATTTTTTGCCAAAACTGCCCGTACCGCCCGTAATGAGTATATTTTTACCGTTAAACACACTAGCCCTTTGTGTCAGTTTTTTATCTTTTAAAGCAATTTTAATTCCGCTTCTTATTTGACAAGTGTATCATAGGAGTAGTATAATAAAGACAACTTTAAACAAGGAGCCTGTGATGACCATTTCAAGCAGTTCCAATAATCAAATTTTAAACTTGATTTCCCAAAATAAAAACAATACAGATACAACGTTAGAGAAAATTGGGGCAACACGAGAACTCAGTGGCAAAGACAGTGCCAGTCTTATCATCTCTGATGCGCTGAGTTCTCAAATTTCTTCATTGACTCAAAATGTTCAAAATGCCAATGAGACGATCAGCATGTACCAGATCGCAGACTCTTCATTGCAAGCGATTAGTGCAGGAACGGATAAGCTCAATGAACTCTCTGTGAGTTACAATAATGCTTCTTTAAATAGCGATCAAAAAGCGATGATTCAAGAGGAGTTTAATGCGATTAGCAGCTCTATGCAAGACATTGCGACACAGAGCACTTACAATGGACAAAATTTACTTTCCAGTAACTATGGGCTGGATGTAAGTGGGCTGAGTGAACTCTCAGTCGATGATCAAGAAGGCATCGCTAATTTTAGAGAAAATCTCAGCACTTTAAGCCAAACGACAAGCACACAGATTAATTCTGCCAGCAGTTCCATTACCAATTCACTCACGGCCATTACCAATTTAAGCAGTGCAAATTCACAGATCTCTGAAACTCCACTCGATCAAAAAATTGCCTCATTAAAAAGTGATGAGATCAAACTAACCAGCTCAGTTCTCGCACAAGTACATCAAAATAGCATGATGCAACAAAGCGTTTCGACACTTTTAAGCTAAAAGTGTCCCCTTCTTTTTTAGCCTCCTTTTATGCCACGAATTAACAATAAAACGTTTTATGAAAATGCCATAAAGCGTTATGGCTGTACGGCACGAGGTCTTAATTGGAACTCCAAACAGTCTCAACACACCCGTTTTGAAGTGATTCATGAGCTTTTGGGAGAGCATTTGCCCTCCAGTAGCGTTATTGATGCAGGGTGTGGCTTTGGCGATTTGTATCTTTTTTTGCAGCAAAAAGGCGCATTGCCTCGAAAATACACAGGCTACGATATGCTTGAAGAAGCTCTTTTTGTGGCGCATAAACGCACAAAGCAGACGTGTGTGCATAAAGATATTTTAAACGATGAACTAGAATGCGCGGACTTTTACATCGCCAGTGGTTCGATGAATATCTTGAACCGCTTTGAGACCTTTTTGTTTATCCGCCGTTGTTACGAAGTTTCCAAAAAAGGGTTTGTCTTTAACCTCCTTAGAGGTGAAGAAACGCAGGGGCATTTTAACTACTTTTTACCTGAAGAAATCGAAGCGCACGTGAGTGATTTTGTGTACGATGTGGAAATTTACGAGGGCTATATGGATGGCGATTTTACGGTGTTTTTGAAGAAGGAAGAACGATGAAAAAACTCTTATTTGGGGTGATCGGATTTTATTTGGTAGCGATGGGGTATCTCTATTTTACACAGAACGATCAGCTTTTCCCCGCTAAATTGATTGAAAAGCACCCCAAAGTCAGTGGTGAAAACATTGCGCCACTCTCTTTACATGTAAAGGGTGAAGCCGTGTTAGATGGCGTGCTTCGCTCCGATGCACAAAGCGATGCAGGGTTGATTCTCTACTTTGGTGGAAATGCTGATGATGCAACACGCTTTGTTTTAGACGTAAAAGCGTTACAAGGGTATGATATAGTTGCCTTTAACTACCGAGGGTATGTTGAAAGCACAGGCGAGCCTAGCGAGCAAGCTTTTTTTGAAGATGCTTTGAAAATTTATGACACCTATGCCAAGGGTCGCAAAGTGGTTGTGATAGGGCGAAGTTTAGGCACAGGCGTTGCGACGTATCTTGCCAGCAAACGCGTTGTGGACGGCTTGGTTTTAATCACACCGTATGATTCGATCCTCTCTTTAGCCAAGCTCAAGTACCCTTTCTTCCCGATTGATCTTTTGCTCAAAAACAAATTTGAAAGTGTGAATTACCTCCCTTTAGTCAAAGCAAAAATTGCTGTCATCGAAGTTGAAAATGATCTGCTCATCCCACGATATCATCTTGAAAAACTCTTAGAAGCGATGCCAACCAAACCTTTACATGTAACGTTATTTAACACAACGCACGAGAGCGTGCTCGAATATCCTGCATTTACCAAAGAGTTACAAACTATATTAGGAAAAATCATTGAATAAAGTATACGTAAAACACTCCGTTGTTCCCAAAATCAGACGCTTTACCCCATGGGTGTACGCCAACGAAATCGACTCAAGCGCTGAGGAGTTTCAAAGTGGTGAGATAGTCGCACTCTTCTCCAAAAAAGACGGTTTTTTAGGAACCGCGTATGTCAATCCCAAATGTGCCATTTTCGCACGAATCTTGAGTTTTGGCAAAGAAGAGATCGGCAAAAAGTTTTTCCATAACCGCATCAAAAAAGCGATCAATAAGCGTGAAGCACTTCTAGCGCAAACCAATGCCGTGCGACTCATCCACTCCGAAGCCGATTTTTTACCAGGACTGATCGTCGACAAATACGGCGACACACTCTCCCTTCAGATCAACACCGCAGGCATGGAAGTCTTTCGCGAACTCATCCTCAGCACCCTCAAACAGCTCGTAAATCCTTCATGGATCGTCGAAAAATCAGACGTTCACTCCCGCGAAATCGAAGGTTTGGAGAGTAAAAATGGCACACTTTTTGGAACTCCCACCAAAGAATTTACACTGAGTGAAAATGGGCTCAATTTTTTAGTCGACATCGAAGATGCCCAAAAAACAGGCTTTTACCTCGATCAGCGCAAAAACAGAGCCATCTGTGCCAGTTATATCAAAGAAAACGACACGGTGCTTGACATCTGCTGTAATGCGGGTGGTTTTGGCATCTACGCACTCTCCAAAGGTGCAAAAAATGCGGTCTTTGTGGACATCTCTGAATCAGCGATAGAGCAAACCAAAGTAAACTTGCACGCCAATGCAATGGAGACGTATGAAACCTATGCAGCCGACGCGTTTACGTTTATGAAAGAGAAAAAATATAAAAATAGTTTTGATCTAATCGTCCTTGACCCACCATCCTTCGCCAAAACCAAAGAGCAAGCCAGTGGTGCCAAACGAGGTTTCAAACACCTCCTGATGGAAAGTACCAAAGCGGTCAAAGATGGCGGTTTAATCGCACTCTTTTCTTGCTCCTTTCACGTCGGCAAAAAAGAGCTTTTGGAGATCGCAATGGAAGTCTCCCACGATCTTAAAGTGCAATACATACTGCTTGAGCAAATGCAACAAGACAGCGACCATCCGTGCCTTATCAATGCCTCTGCATCGTTTTATTTGAATGGGTTGTTGTTGAGGGTGGAGAAGTAATTGACAAGGTTTTGTGATTGCTCTATAATACTATCGTAGTATAAATTTGAAAGGAGAAAATCATGAGGCAAACCACAAGCATCAAACTGGACCCCACTGTCAAACAAGAAGCGCAAGAGATTTTTGCAACACTTGGTTTAACCCTAGGCGAGGCTGTCAATCTCTTTTTAAATCAAGTCCGCCTTAGAAAAGGCATCCCTTTTGACATCGAAATACCTAATGCAAAAACACAAAAAATATTGCAAGAGATTCGAGAAGGTAAAAATGTTGACACTTTTTCACTTGATGAGTTGAAACGTGCCAACGCTTAAACGGCATAAATCATTTTTAAAAGATTATGCCCATGCGAAATTAACAGACACTCAATTTGAAAAGCTCGTTTCTTTTTTAGCGCTCTTAAAAGAGGGTAAAGAACTCCCTCCAGAATCAAAAGACCATACGTTAAAAGGTAACTGGAAAGATTTTAGGGAGTGTCATCTAGGTGGCGATGTTTTATTAGTGTATCAAAAAATAAATGATGAAATCATCTTGGCAAGACTTGCAACGCATAGTGAACTTTTTGGCTAAAGATCCAGAAGTAGCCTTACGCTACTTCAAACTTCCCCTCATCAATAAAGCTCAAAAACTCAATTTTGAATTTTGCTCTGTTCTCACTCTCTTGAATCCACGGTAGGTGGATTTTTCGTTCGGCTTGGATGATGGGAAACCATGTTTTTTGTAGATCATGATCGAGCATACAGCGATCATAAATCGACTCTAAAAAGTTCCAGATAATAAATGCGTAGATGTCATACTCCACCTCTTGTTCGGCACTTCGTTCACTGTTTTTTTGGACCAAGTGCGGTTTGGCAAGGGCTTCTTTGAGAATTTCGAAGTACATTTTATCGATTTCGCCGTAGTGGACGATTTGCATGGTTTTACGGTAGGTTCGCATCGAATAAATAAGTGCAAAAATAGCCAAAGTCGTTGCGATAATGCCCATAATGGAACTAATCGCTGTCCAGAGGGTTTCGTATTGGTCGCTTAAAAAAATCTCCATCAAAAATCCTTTTACATAAGGGTTAAAATCTGTGGTACATGCGCTAACATGTGCGCAATGCGTGGGTCTGTTTTGGAGCATCCATACACATTTTCATAAAGTTTTTCAAGCCATGTTTGCAAGCTCTCTTTCGAAACTTCGCGCAGAGTTGGATGGTATACCAAAAGCTCCATTGGAGGAGCAAGTTCACTGGTTTGAGAGGGAAGGATATAATCAAATGGATCTATTTTTAACGCACCCAAACGACGGTAAAATTCTTCCCGTTTTTCACGAATTTCTTGCTCTTTCGAGCTTTTTTCAGGTGAGTCGATTTCGATCAAAAGTGCGCGTGTACCATGCGTTTTAAAAAGATGATCAATGCTACTTTGTAAAAGCGTGGAGCCAAGTCCAATACCACGAAGACTCTCATCAACCGCCATGTATTCAAGCAAGCAAAAATTGTCATCGTGCGGATGGTACATAATGCAAAATCCAACAATTTTTTCGTCATTGTAAGCAAGATAAATCGTGTAAAAAGAGGCGTGTTGCATCGCTAAAAGTGCATCGCGAGATTTTTGTTCACAAAGGGGAAATGCAGTAGAGTAGATGGCATAAAAACCATCAAACTCTTCTGCATTGGTGTGTTCTAAAGCCTTTACATGTAAAGCCATCAGCGGTTATTTTAAAATGCGTGGTAAGGTAATGCCTGTTTGCCCTTGGTACTTACCGTGCTTATCTTTATAGGTGGTTTCACACGCGGTATCACCCTCTAAAAAGAGGACTTGCGCGATGCCTTCGTTGGCATAAATTTTGGCGGGGAGTGGTGTCGTGTTTGAAATTTCGATGGTGATGTGACCTTCAAATTCTGGCTCAAAAGGTGTTACATTCACAATGATGCCACAACGTGCATAGGTGCTTTTTCCTAGACAAATGGCTAGGACGTTTTTTGGGATTCTAAAGTACTCAACCGTACGTGCTAAGGCAAACGAGTTTGGGGGGACAATACAGATGTCACCTTCAAAATCGATGACATTTTTATCGTCAAATTCTTTGGGGTCAACCACGGTGGAATTGACATTGGTAAAGATCTTAAATTCACGTCCTACGCGGATGTCATACCCGTAACTGCTCACACCATAACTGACGACATCTTTGCCCACTTGCTCTTCGCAAAAAGGCTCTATCATACGCTCTTTGAGCGATTTTTCTCGTATCCAACTGTCTGCTTTTAAACCCATAACTTCCCTTAAGTGATCGTATATATTTAGTGTGGTATTATAACACATTTTATGTCATGCCAAAAAATGGCAAATATTTAGGAGAAACCGAATGGACAAAAGTGAGATTAGAGAGTTAATACGTATTTTTGATAAAAGCGATATTACAAAACTGAAAATCAAAGAGGGTGATTTTAGCATTGAACTTCAAAAAGGTTTTGATGGTCCTGTTGCGTATGCAGCAGCGCCTGTTATGCAAGCTCCAAGCGTTGTGCCTGCGTCTACTACTGTAGCACCTGCCGCGCACGTTGGTGGCGAAGCAAGCATTAATGCGGCACCGACTGGACTTAGTATGAAATCACCGATGGTAGGAACATTCTACAAATCTCCAGCTCCGGGTGCGGCTCCGTTTGCAAAAGTAGGCGATATTATCCGTAAAGGTCAGCCTATCGGAATTATCGAAGCGATGAAAATTATGAATGAAATCGAAGCAGAGTTTGACTGTAAAATTTTAGAAATCCTTGTTGAAGATGGTCAGCCAGTAGAATACGATATGCCAATCTTTGCGGTGGAGAAAGTGTAATGAAGATTGAGAAAATTCTTGTTGCTAATCGCGGCGAGATCGCCCTTCGCGCAATAAGGACCATCAAAGAGATGGGCAAGCAAGCGATTGCGGTTTATTCTACTGCGGACAAAGATGCGCTCTATCTTCAACATGCCGATGCGAGTATTTGCATTGGTGGGCCAAAATCATCGGAGAGTTATCTTAGTATTCCTTCGATCATCAGCGCGGCTGAGATCAGTGGGTGTGACGCGATCTTTCCAGGGTATGGTTTCTTAAGTGAAAATCAAACGTTTGTCGAAGTGTGCCAACATCACAACATCAAATTTATCGGTCCTTCGGTTGACTCTATGGTTTTGATGAGCGATAAATCCAAAGCCAAAGATGTGATGAAAAAAGCAGGTGTACCTGTAATTCTTGGGAGCGAAGGCATTCTTGAGAGTGTTGAAGACGCTAAAAAATTGGCTGAGCAGATCGGGCTTCCTGTTATTGTGAAAGCCAGTGCTGGCGGTGGCGGACGTGGTATGCGTGTGGTTGAGAAGATGGAAGATTTGGAAAAATCGTTTCTTGCTGCGGAGAGTGAAGCGCTCAGTGCCTTTGGTGATGGCGCGCTTTATATGGAAAAATACATCAAAAATCCTCGTCACATCGAAGTGCAAGTCATTGGCGACTCGTTTGGCAATGTCGTACACATTGGTGAGCGCGACTGTTCATTGCAACGACGTCACCAAAAATTGATCGAAGAATCTCCTGCTATTGCACTCGACGCCAAGACCAGAGCACGACTTCATGAAGTCGCGGTTAAAGCGACCAAATACATCGGCTATGAAAATGCGGGTACGTTTGAGTTTCTTTTAGATGCCGATAAAAACTTCTACTTTATGGAAATGAACACGAGACTTCAAGTGGAGCATTGTGTGAGTGAAATGGTCAGTGGCATTGACATCATCGAATGGATGATTCGCGTGGCGGAGGGTGAAAAACTCTTTGATCAAAGTGCACTTAGCTTTAAAGGTCATTCGATTGAATGTCGCATTACGGCGGAAGATCCTGTCAAATTCATTCCAAGCCCCGGTAAGATTACAAAGTACATCATCCCAGGAGGGCGCAATGTGCGTATGGATTCGCATGCGTATCAAGGCTACATCGTGCCACCCAATTATGACTCCATGATTGGAAAACTTATTGTCTGGGGCGAGAGCCGCACACGCGCTATTGCGAAGATGAAACAAGCGTTGAGTGAGTTGCAAATTGAAGGCATTAAAACGGTTCGTGATTTTCACTTAAATATGATGGACAATGAAGATTTTATCGAGAATAATTTCGATACAAACTACCTTTCACGTTATTAGACTGCTTGCAAAATTCATTTTGCAAGCAGAAAAACACCAAAGGTGCGCGGGCTTACTGCCGAAGTAAACCCAGTGTTAACGTAGTCTTTAGAGCTTTGCTTTAAAGACGTATTTAGAATAAGAATCTATAAAAAAAGGGGGGGGTGAGCTTTAAAATGGCTCACCCCCCCTTTTTTACATGTAAACGTTTAGAACCGTTTTAAGGTGCTCTAACAACTTGAATATTGGCAGAAGATTTGAGTTTTTCAAAAAATTCTTCAATCGCTTTTTGCTCTTTACCTTCACTCAACTTTGAATAGATATAATTTTTAGCATTCTCAAATGAGACACTTTGAACATTGTGTTTCTCTTTCACAAAAAACATCGCGTAGTTATTTGCATCGGATTTGACAACAGGCGAAAATTTACCAATGGCGGTTTTGTTAAGCAGGGCTGCTAATTTTGGATCGGTTTTACTCGCTTCAAGTTTTCCCTCTTTAAGTTCAACATCATTGACGGCACTCATAGGGTTGTTTTGAATCGCAGCAAGGCTTTGTTGATTTGCGCTGGTATAGATCGTTACATCAAACGCACTGGCTTGTGAAAATTCATTGAGGTTTTCGTTGTAATAGGCTTGAAGCTCACCATCACCCATCTGTTGCATTTTGGTATTGACGATTTTTTTATACAGTTTATCGCGTTGCAATTTCTTTTTAAGATCTTCTTTGTACTCAGAGACATCAATGTTTTTTGAGCGAATCATGTTGAGAAAGTCGTATTGACTCATGTTGTTGCTGATTGCCAAATTTTCGATGTACTGGTCGACTTCAAAACTATCAACGACGATATTTTGTTTTTTGATCTCAGACTCTTCAAGTTTTTGTCGTACCAAAATATCCAAAGACTCTTTTTTAGAGATGTTAAAGCGTTGTGAGTATTTGAAAACATCATAAAGGGTGATGGGTTCTTTGTTAATAATGACTGAAACGCCATCAATGGTTCCCGCATTTGCAGGTGAAAAAAGAAGGGTAGCACTCAACGTTACAAAAGTTAACACCTTTAGTTTTATCTTCATCAATAGTCCTTTGTTTTAAGAAAAATAGCTATATAATCGTGTTTGTATTAAAAATAAGAGCTACGAATGATAACATGTTTTTAGACAAAAGAAATTAAAAAAGTGTTTTTGCGTCCGCTCTCGTAGAATTTTTAGTTACCGCGTAACAAAATGATACATAATTTATACATAATTCATCAAATTATAATGAAGGTAGAGTCATGATAGTGACACGTTTTGCCCCTAGCCCTACGGGATATTTGCATATTGGAGGGCTTCGTACAGCTCTTTACAGCTATCTTTGGGCAAAAAGAAACAGTGGAAAATTTTTATTTCGCATTGAAGATACAGACCTCGCGCGAAACTCTAAAGAAGCCGCAGACGCCATTGTAGAAGCGTTTAAATGGGTTGGATTGGCGCATGAAGGTGAGATTGTGTATCAGTCTGAGCGTTTTGATCTGTATAAAAGCTATGTTCAAAAGCTTTTAGATGCGGGAAAAGCGTACAAATGTTATATGAGCAAAGAGGATCTTGATGCCCTTCGTGAAGCGCAATCCGCACGCAAAGAGCGCCCCCATTACGATGGCAGATACCGTGATTTTACAGGTACTCCTCCCGAGGGAGTCGAGCCTGTCATTCGCATCAAAGCGCCTACGAGTGGTGTGGTTTCCTTTGTCGATGGGGTCAAAGGTGAAGTGACTTTTAATGCGAGCGATATGTTGGATGATTTTATCATTGCACGCAGTGATGGTACGCCAACGTATAACTTTGTTGTTGTCATTGATGACGCGCTGATGGGTGTGAATGAAGTCATTCGTGGCGATGATCATCTCTCCAATACACCAAAACAGATCATTTTATACGAGGCACTTAGTTTTGACATTCCCAAATTTTACCATGTCCCGATGATCTTAAATCCTCAAGGTAAAAAGCTCTCCAAGCGCGATGGTGCAGTGGATGTGATGGATTATAAACGCGAAGGTTACTTGCCAGAAGCGCTGCTTAATTTTCTGATTCGTTTGGGCTGGAGTCATGGCGATCAGGAGATTTTCTCCTTTGAGCAAATGCAAGCACTCTTTGATCCTTCCCATATCAATAAATCAGCTTCGGCGTATAACCAAGAGAAGTTGGTTTGGCTGAATGCGCACTATATTAAGCAGGCGAGTTATGAGCGTTTAATTGAAGAATTGCGCTTTTTTGATGTCGATATTTCCTTACATGTAAAGAAAGCGTTACTGATTGACGCACTTCGTGATCGTGCAAAGACCTTGGTTGAGTTTGCAAGCCTTGTAAAGCAGATTTTAGAGGCACCAACGTGTTACGATGAAAAA
This sequence comes from Sulfurospirillum multivorans DSM 12446, assembly GCF_000568815.1. Lineage (NCBI taxonomy): Bacteria > Pseudomonadati > Campylobacterota > Epsilonproteobacteria > Campylobacterales > Sulfurospirillaceae > Sulfurospirillum > Sulfurospirillum multivorans. Next base: position 3,037,897 of record NZ_CP007201.1, on the reverse strand, counting down.
GCCGTTGAAAAGTTCTTAACAGCCGATGGATTAGGCGTTTTAGAGCAGTATTTGGTAGCATTAAAAGGTGAAAAATCGCTTTTACTAGCGAGTGAATTTGAAACATTTACCAAAGCATTCTTAGAAGAGCGTGGTTTAAAACTTAAAGATTTGGCGCAAGCGATTCGTATTGCGATGGTAGGAAGTTCGGTCAGTCCTTCCATTTTCGACGTTTTGGAAATTATTGGATATGAAGACGTGGTCAAAAGAATCGAAACATTAATTTTATTTCAAAGGAGTTCTGGTGAGTCATAAAGGAAAAGTAACAAAAGAGGAATCTTTAGCATACCATGTCGGTGGAAAGATCGAGATCAATGTCAAAACACGTTGTGATACAGCCAGAGACCTTTCTATGGCCTATACTCCAGGTGTTGCGCATCCATGTTTAGAGATTGAAAAAGATAACGAATTAGCCTATACCTACACTAACAAGGGAAATCTTGTTGCGGTTATTACCGATGGAACCGCTGTTCTTGGACTTGGCGATATTGGCGCTGTTGCGGGTAAACCTGTTATGGAAGGCAAATCCGTTCTGTTTAAAAAATTTGCAGGCGTTGATGCTTTTGATATTGAACTGGATGAACATGATGCCGATAAAATCGTAGCGATCTGTAAAGCACTCGCTCCAACATTTGGGGGTATTAACCTTGAAGATATTAAAGCACCTAAATGTTTTGAGATCGAGACAAAACTTCAAGCATGCGTGAATATCCCTGTTATGCACGATGACCAACATGGAACGGCAATGATTACTTCTGCTGGACTTATCAATGCCCTTGAAATCAGCGGTAAAAAAATCGAAGATATGAAAATTGTTGTCTCAGGAGCTGGAGCAGCAGGGATTGCATGTGCGAAAATGTACAAACTTTTAGGGGCTAAAAAGATCGTTATGATCGATACCAAAGGTGTGATTCACTCTGGACGAACAGACCTTAACAGTTACAAAGCAGAGTTTGCCCTTGAGACAAGCGATCGAACGTTAGAAGATGCGATGAATGGTGCAGATATGTTCCTTGGGCTCTCAGCGCCTGGTGTCGTGACAGGAGAGATGGTCAAATCGATGAATCCATACCCAATCATTTTCGCCCTTGCAAACCCAACACCGGAAATCTTGCCAGAAGAGGTTCATGCGGTACGAGATGACGTGATGATGGGAACAGGAAGAAGTGACTATCCTAACCAAGTCAATAACGTGTTAGGCTTCCCGTTCATCTTTAGAGGTGCTTTGGATGTCAAAGCAACCAAAGTAACCGAAGGCATGAAAATGGCAGCGGCTGTGGCTCTCGCAAAATTGGCTAAAGAGGAAGTTCCCGCGTACGTTAAATCAGCGTACAATGGTGAAGATTTGAAATTTGGTATTCATTACATTATTCCTAAACCGTTTGATAGACGCGTGCTTGTCTGGGTATCTGCTGCGGTTGCAGAAGCGGCGATTAAAGACGGTGTTGCACGTGTTGAGGATTTTGATATTGGTCTGTACAAACGAGACCTTCAAGCGATGATCGACGCGGAGCAAAAATAAGTGAAAAATGTCCACGTCATCAAACATCCTCTTATTGCGCATAAACTCTCGATCTTAAGAGATGAAAAAACAGAGCCCTTTCATTTTCGACTTTTGGTGGACGAAATCTCGTATTTGATGCTCTTTGAAGCAACGAGAGATTTGCCTCTAAGAGACGTGAAGGTTCAGACTCCCGTTGCGGTGGCAAATACGCATAAATTAGATGTAAAGATCATGATCTGCCCCATTCTTCGTGCAGCTCTTGGTATGTTGGACAGTGTTTTTAAATTGATTCCTGATGCAAGTGTGGGCTTTTTGGGTTTTCAACGCAACGAAAAAACGCTTGAAGCCGAGTTTTACTATGCCAAACTTCCTGCTGACCACACAGAGCGCACTGCGATCATCATCGATCCAATGTTTGCAACGGGTGGAACTGCGATTGATGCAGTGAATTTTCTCAAAGGTAAAGGGGTGAAAGATATTCGCTTCCTCGCCTTGGTCTCAGCACCCGAGGGCTTAAAACGTTTTGGTGAAATTCACCCAGACGTTCCTGTCTTTACCGCGTGTGTTGATGAAGGACTCAATGAAAATGGTTACATCGTCCCAGGTCTTGGAGATGCAGGAGATCGTGTTTTTAATACTTTAGGTGCTTAAAAGATGTGAGGAGTTATCCTCACATCCACTCAATTTACAGTTCGTGTTCTAACTCTTGTTCTGCTTGCGCTATCATCGCAAACTCTTCTTCCGCTGTTTTGGCAACCAAATGATTTTTACTGTATGCAAAGAAGTAAAGTGCACCGATCGCATAAAGTACCAAGGTATAGTTGAAGGCTCTTGGATCAAACGCATAGACACCGGTTAGGGCGATAAGCGATAAAACCAGTGCAATGCCTGAGGTTACAATCCCTCCAGGGGTTTTATAGGGTCGTCTCATGTTAGGGTGTTTCACTCTTAAAAGGATATGGCTGAGTGACATCAAGGCATACGAAATCGTCGCACCTACAACTGCCATTGCAAGCATCAAATCACCTTCTCCGCTCAATGAAGCAAAAAATCCTAACACACCAGGAATAATTAAAGCCCATAGGGGTGTTTTTCGTGTGCCCGTGAGCGATAAAAATTGTGGTAAATACCCCGCACGTGAGAGTGCAAATACCAGCCTGCTGTACCCATAGATAATGGAAAAGAAAGAGGCGATAAGACCCGCAAGCGCTAAGACATTGACAAGGGTGGCAAGTTTAGTGCTACCTACGGCATTGAGAGCATCGACTAAAGGCACTTTGCTCTCACCCATCATCTGAGCACCACTGGCTCCTGCGAGTAAAAAAAGTACCAAGGCGGCGGTAAAAAGCAGAAACACCATTGCGCCGATGATGCCTTTTGGAACATCTTTAGCAGGATTTTTTGCCTCCTCAGCAGCGAGTGGAACGCCCTCAACCGCTAAAAAAAGCCACATAGCAAACGGCAATGCCGCCCAAACACCATGCCATCCTAAAGGCAAAAATGATGTAGCTCCCACAACGTCTTGCGCGGGCACTATGTCAAACAAATTGGCAACATTAAAATCACCGATCAACGCAACGGCTGTTGCAATAATGGCGAAAACGGCGAGGGCACTAATGACCATCATGGTTTTCAGTGCTTCACCCGCACCCAAAACATGGATACCAATAAACACCGCATAAAAAGCAGCGTAAACGATAGGCCCATCAATTCCCAAAAGTTGTTCCGTTGCCGCACCGATAAAAATAACAATCGCTGCGGGTGCGAGAGCGTATTCGATTAAAATTGCTAAACCTGTTAAGTAGCCTCCCGTTGGTCCCATGACGTGTCTGGCAAAACTGTAACCGCCACCCGCTGCTGGAATGGCTGCGGACATTTCCGCAAGAGAGAGCACGAGAAACATATACATCACCCCCATCAAAATAGAGGCGATTAAAAATCCACCCCAACCCGCTTGGGCTATACCAAAGTTCCATCCCGCAAAATCACCTGAGATAACATACGAAACTCCTAGCCCTGCTAAAAGTAACCAGCCTGCTGTTCCTTTTTTGAGCTGTCTTTTGGCTAAATACGCTTCATTGTGTGCCATGCTTTTTCCTTTTTCCATCATTAAATCCTTTTAGTTAAGTAGAAAGTTTTTTTCTTGCGTCATTTTTAACGTCTCATCTTCGTACGCTCTTTCTTTAATGGCGACCCCTGAGAGCTGTAATTTTCGTGATTCTTTTAATAAATAGAGCGTTTTTTTAGCGGCCTCCTCGTAACTTAATCCCTCTTTGCGAATGTTTGAGATGCAATTTCTATAAGCATCCGTGAGCCCAACTTTCGGCGCATAGGTCATGTACAATCCCAAACTATCGGGCGAACTAAGCCCAGGTCGCTCCCCAATAAGCACCACGACACTCTTTACATGTAAAAGCTCTCCCACTTCATCGCCAATGGCGACTCTGCCTTGCTCAACAATGCAAAAAGGGGCAAGTTTCCACTCCTGCGTATCTTTAGCAAGCTCTTTGGTCAGTGTTTGGATAAACGTTAAAGCATTTTCGTGAATGGCAAGGGAAGAGAGTCCATCGACCACCACGATAGCAAGGTCATACGACGCTCCTTGTTGTAACGCTTCTAAGCTCTGCCTTGAACGATCATCCAGTCTTCGTCCAAGGTCGGGGCGTTGGAGGTAACTGTCCCTGCTTTGGGCTTGTGAGTGAAGCAAAATAGGACTTACCCCTTCTTGCAAAAGCCCCTCCGCCTTGCCTTCACCTAAAAGACGTATGTCCAGAGGCAGACGCGCAAAACCTTCCAAAAGTGCGTTTACATGTAAAGGCAAATGCACGGCATCACGGGCTTTGGCGTGGGAGAGTTGAAAGTTCAAAAGTTCATGTGTGGGCACACTAATGCCCGCACGTCCAAGACCTATACGTGCGTCGGTGTACGCTCTTAATGCCGACCAAGGGTTTTTGACAACGGGATCATTCATGATGTAGGTCCTAAAACACTCGAGAGGGATTTTTCAAACAGTGGCGGTATCGCATCATTAAGTATATAGCCGTCCATGTTTTTGAAGATCTGCATTTTTTCAAGCCACGCTCCAAATTCGGGGGAGGGTTTAAGCCCCAACACCCGTCTTGCGTACAAGGCATCGTGAAACGAGGTGGTTTGGTAGTTGAGCATGATGTCATCTGAGCCTGGAATGCCCATGATGAAATTGACCCCCGCCACACCCAGGAGTGTGAGCAGGTTGTCCATATCGTTTTGATCGGCTTCGGCGTGATTGGTGTAGCAGATGTCACATCCCATTGGTATGCCTAAAAGCTTGCCACAAAAGTGGTCTTCAAGCCCAGCCCTGGTAATTTCTTTGCCATCATACAAGTACTCGGGTCCTATGAATCCTACAACAGTGTTGACAAGCAATGGGTTAAATTTTCGAGCCACCGCGTACGCTCTGGCTTCACAAGTTTGCTGATCGACCCCAAAGTTAGCGTTGGCGGAGAGTGAGCTTCCTTGTCCTGTTTCAAAGTACATGACGTTATTTCCCACCGTGCCACGGTGCAAAGAGAGTGCTGCTTCTTGCGCTTCTTTTAAGGTGGCGAGGCTAAAGCCAAAGCTTTCATTGGTCGCTTCTGTTCCACCGATGGATTGAAAGACCAAGTCAACAGGGGCGCCTTTTTCAATGGCTTCAATCGTGTTGGTCACATGGGTTAAGATGCACGATTGGGTAGGGATTTCATACTTCGCGATAATCTCATCGAGGAGTTTCAGGAGTTTAATCGCTTGCGTGACATTGTCCGTCGCGGGGTTAATGCCGATGACAGCGTCGCCATTGCCGTATAAAAGACCATCTAAAATACTTGCCGCAATGCCCATCATATCATCGGTGGGGTGGTTGGGTTGGAGTCTCGTGGAAAGCCGTCCACGAAGCCCAATGGTGTTGCGAAACGCGGTGATGACTTCGCATTTTTTGGCGACCATGATGAGTTCTTGATTGCGCATGATTTTACTCACCGCCGCAACCATTTCAGGCGTGAGTCCTTTTTGAAGAGCGCTTAAAACTTCGGGTGTTGTGGCGTCGCTTAAAAGCCAGTTTCTAAACTCACCCACGCTTAAATTGGCAATGGGAGAAAACGCCAAAGCGTCGTGTTCATCAACAATGAGTCGTGTCACTTCATCGCTCTCGTAAGGGACAAGCGCGGTTTGTAAAAACGTTTGAAGCGGTACTTCACTCAGGCGCATTTGCGCGATGACTCTCTCTTCTTCACAACTCGCCGCAACTCCTGCTAAAATATCGCCTGAGCGTTTGGGTGTCGCCTTTGCCATCAACGCTTTTAAGTCTTTAAACTGATACGTTTTACTTCCATAAACGAATTTATATTCGCTACTCATGTCCAGATTTCCTTTTTTGATAATGGAATCCTAACACGATAACGATATTTTTTGATCAAAGGAAGTGTATAGATTTTAATCAATCACGATAGGGTGATACGCGAAGATAACGAGGTGGCGTGAGGCACGTTTTGAAGCGCTCATCACGAAAAGAGCGCTTCAAAACATGCCTCATAAATCCTTACATGTAAACTAGACTGCGCCTTGGTCGATCATGGAATCAGCTACTTTCCTAAAGCCTGCAATGTTGGCTCCTAGCATCAAATTTCCCTCATTTCCAAACTCTTTGGAGGTAGCGTAGGCAAGATCAAAAATAGACTTCATAATCGAATGAAGTTTGCTATCGACCTCAGGGAACGTCCATTTTTGCATGCTGGCATTTTGGCTCATTTCAAGTTGACTGGTTGCAACGCCTCCCGCATTGGCGGCTTTGGCAGGGCCGTAAAACATCTTGTGGGAGATCATAAAGTCGATCGCACCGGGTGTGCTGGGCATGTTCGCACCCTCATTGACCAAGCGACAGCCATTTTTGTAGAGAATTTGGATGTCGGTAAGGTTGAGTTCATTTTGCGTTGCACTGGGAAAGGCGGCAAAACAAGGGATACTCCACACAGCATTGGTGCCTTGTGGGTAGTCGGATAGAGGAATGTAGACGGCATTGGGACGAATTTTGATGTACTCGCTCAGGTCTTTACGTGCCACCTCTTTGATCGCTTTCAGTGCTGTAAAGTCGATGCCATTTTTATCGTAAATCATCCCTTTTGAATCGCTACATGTAACGGGAAGTGCGCCCATCTCATAGAGCTTTTGGATCGTGTAAAGTGCAACGTTGCCAGCACCTGAGACGGTGCAGATTTTATCTTTGAGTGAGTCGCCTGCTTTGTTGAGAATGTTTTCTGCAAAATAGACCGAGCCATACCCTGTTGCTTCGGTGCGCGCGAGGGAGCCACCCCAGTTGAGCCCTTTACCCGTTAGTACACCTTCAAAACGACTCGTAAGGCGCTTGTATTCACCAAACATATAGCCAATTTCACGCCCACCCACGCCAATATCACCCGCAGGAATGTCTTTGGTTTCACCGATGTGTTTGGAGAGTTCGACCATAAACGATTGGCAAAAACGCATGATTTCGCCTTCACTTTTCCCTTTAGGATCAAAATTGCTTCCACCTTTGGCTCCACCGATGGCAAGACCTGTGAGGGAGTTTTTAAAAATCTGCTCAAAGCCTAAAAACTTGATGATACCAAGATTGACGCTTGGATGAAAGCGAAGACCGCCTTTGTAGGGTCCAATGGCGGAGTTAAACTGCACACGGTAGCCGATGTTGGTTTGGATTTTGCCTTGGTCGTCCATCCAGACAACGCGAAAGAGAATTTGACGCTCGGGGATGACAATGCGCTCTAAAATGTTGTACTGATCGTATTTGGGCTCAGCACGCAAGAGGGGTTCAAGGGAGATTAAAACCTCCTCAACGGCTTGGTAGAACTCGGTTTGTCCAGGGGTACTTTGGATCGTGGATTTTAAAACTTTCTCAATATCACTTTTCACAGACATCAGGCAACTCCTTTGGGGATTTTACGATGAAGGCTTAAAGGCGTTTGGCTTTTTTTAAAAACATAAAGAGTGCTTTTTGCTCTTTTCTTCCAATAGTATAGCTAATCAGTTTGAGATATTCTTTAATATTTTTCTCTGTTATACCACGCTCTTTCGCGTATTTAGAGAGAATGTAGTTAGGAATTTTGATGGGGTGTCGTACAAATTGAGTCGAGAGTCGTTTGTAAAAACTTTGACGAGTATTGACGCAAAAACGAGCAAATACAAACGGAAGATGATACTTCTCATGCCATGTTTGCGCAAGATCGATATAGGTTTCGGGCGATTCTAGATAGAGCTTTAGCGCGCGATCGCCTATGAATACTTCACCTTTTAACCCAAGGACACGGGCAAGCTTGTTCGATGTTGCAGAAGCGGGATCACTTTTGGGCTCACCTTTTTTAATGAGGACACTTTTGACATTTTTTTGCGCCACAATACCAATGTTGAGGCGTTTAATTGTGAGGCGTTTACTCTCAATACTTGAGATAAAAGCAGCATCCACAGTACGATTTCTAAATTTGCGATTGATGACGGAGGGAACGGCTTTTTGATGCTCACATGAGCGCTTAAAAGCGTTGGGGAGGGAAGAGCGTTTCAAGAAAACATGAAAGGGAAGAAGATTGATATAATCTATCTTACCAAAAACCATACAGACTCCTTATTTTAGGAAGTGTATTATAACTTACATAGCTTAACAAGAGGATTTACTAAGAAGAGTTATACCCAAAAGTCGGTACAATGAAACAAACAAAAATCAGGAAAGAATGAAATGTTAGAATCGTTGTTTACCCTCGAAGCGCTTATGGCGTTATTGACCTTGACGGCTTTAGAAATCGTGCTTGGCATCGACAATATTATCTTTATTGCGATTTTAGTAGGGCGTTTGCCGGCGCATCAAAGAGATAAAGGTCGTATTTTTGGACTTGCTCTTGCGATGATCACCCGCATCATGCTCTTGCTATCACTCTTTTGGATTATGAAGCTTACAACACCGCTTTTTACTATTCTTGGGCAAGCTATTTCAGGGCGCGATTTGATCTTAATCATCGGAGGACTTTTTCTGCTTGCAAAGTCAACGACGGAGATTCACCAAGATATTGAAGAGGCAGGCGAAGAGGCAAAAGAGCTCAAAAAAGGCTCACGCGGTTTTTTCAATACACTCATTCAGATCGCAATCTTAGACATTGTCTTTTCCCTTGATTCGGTCATTACGGCGGTGGGTATGGCCAATGACATCATCGTTATGATTTTAGCCGTTGTGATTGCTGTTGGGGTGATGATGTTTGCGAGTAAAGGTATCTCTAATTTTATCGATACGAACCCTACCATTAAAATCTTAGCACTCTCCTTTTTGATCTTAGTTGGTGTGACACTGATCGCTGAAGGGTTGGGGCTTCATATCTCAAAAGGATATGTTTACTTTGCGATGGCATTCTCCCTTGCAGTTGAGTCGATTAACATCTACAGTCGTAAGAAAAAAATTAAAAAATCAGTCGTACCTAAAGAGTCATAATGTTTGCAATTCTCCGATCTACCAACGCCTTTGCTATTGATCTTGGCACCAATAATACACTGGTGTATCAACCCAGTCGTGGGATCATTTTAGATGAGCCAACGTCCATTGCCTTTGATAATAACCGAAACTCATTTTTTGATGGCGGTGCTTCTTCAAGGCGCATGTGGGGTAAAAACCCAAAATACATTGAAGTGATGCATCCGCTCTCCAGAGGAGCAATCGCTAATTTGACCGTGGCGAAAGCCTACATCAAAGAGGTGATTTCCCGCATTGCACAACGTCGTTTTTTCAAGCCAACCATCGTGGTGAGTGTTCCGAGTGATTTGACGTCCATGGAGCGAAGTGCGGTGATAGAAGCGTGCAAAGATGGGGGTGCGCGTGATGTGATGCTCATCAAAGACCCTTTTTCTGCAGCCCTTGGTTCCATGCAGTCCATTGAGCTACCCAAAGGTGTTTTAGTGCTTGACATTGGTGCAGGCGTGAGCGATATTTCACTGCTTTCATGCAATGGCATTGTGATGAGTAAGTCGCTTCGTCTTGCGGGGAATGATCTTGATGAGGCGATTATCGAGTATTTTAAAGCGCATAAGCGTATTCTCGTCTCACATAACGATGCGGAGCGTTTGAAAAAAGAGCTGGGAAATTTGTTTGAAAACGAAGAAAAAACGATGAAGATCAATATAAAAAATCTCGTCTCAAGACTTCCTGAAAGTTTTGTGGTCAGCTCCACCGATGTACACCGTGCCATCATGCCTCTTGCCGATAAAATGGTAGCACTCACCCATTCGCTACTCTCAGAGCTCCCGCCTTCCTTTGCGCAAGATATTTACGATCAAGGCATCTTGCTTACAGGCGGCTCGTCGATGCTTCAAGGGCTCGATCGCTACCTCAGTGAGAAATTAGAGATACAGGTCAATCTTGTGGAAAATCCTCTGCACAACATCATCCTAGGCGCAGGACGTGCCATGGAAGAGACGCGTTACAGCTCCCTTTTAGGCACGTAAGGCTTTTTTGTTTAGGCTTTACATGTAAAGATATTTCACCCTCCTAAAAAGCTTGCAGTTTGAACTCTTGCATGTTGGCTTGAAGTGCGTCGGCCGTTATTTTTAGCTGTTTGGAAAACGATAAAAGTTCATTAGAGATTTCAGCCATTGAATGCGTCTGGACGGTGAGTTCTGTGGTGACTTTATGGATTTGCAAGCTCTCTTTTTGCTGTGTATTGGTCTCATGCTCTACGGTATTGAGTTCTTGATTGAGCGCCATAATCGCATGGCTAATGCCATCAAAAGAGCCAAGCGCAATTTGGGTTTGTGAAATAACCTCTTGCAAGCTTTGTGCACTTTGTTCAATTTGCCCTTTGACTTCCAATGCTTTACCATGGACATTGGCAACAATGTGCTCAATGTTCCCTGTCGCTTGATGCGACATTTCTGCTAGATGACGCACTTCATCAGCGACAACCGCAAACCCACGCCCATGTTCTCCCGCACGCGCCGCTTCAATGGCAGCATTTAGGGCTAAAAGATTGGTCTGATCTGAAATATCTTCAATCGCTAAAAGAATTTGACTGATTTGTTCGGTTGCAATGGCGAGGGATTCTGTCGTTTGTTGAATTTCGCTTGTGGCATGCGCCGCCATTTTAAGATCGTCAATGGAGACTTGCACGGTACTGCTGACGTGTGTATTATTGTTTAGAAGCGTTTGGGCATCTTCGATGGTGGCACTGGTAATGAGCCTAATTTGTTGGGAAATGGCACTAAAATTCTGATTGGTTTCATTAATTTTTTGGGTATGCGTTGAGACGTGTTCTGCTGTTTTTTCAAGCGTTATTACAATTTGACTAACCACCGTAGCGATATGATCAAGCTCCTTCGCTTTTGCCACAATGAAATGAATTTTTTGGCTCAAGTTCTCCACAATGCTATTGTATAAAGGGCCTAGTTCTGCGACTTCATCGGTACCAGTAAAGGTGAGTTTATGCCTGAAATCCCCATCGGAGAGCACTCGAAACGCTTCTCTAAACTGTTTGAGTTGCTTGGAGAGTATCGTCGGCAAATAGGTCGCTAAGCAGAGCATCACTAGAGCGATAACGCCTCCAACACTATTGATGATGACCATTTTGCGGTGCATCGTATCATTGGCAATTTTGAGCTCTTTTACCCCTTCTAGGGTAAGGGTTTGTGTTTCAATGGCTGAGGCAATGACATTTTGGCGTATTGCTTCTCTTTGGTTCATTGCTGTATCAATCAGCGCTTTAAAGCGGTCAATTTTTGGAGAAAGTGAGATCAGTGAAATTTGTTTGGCACGTTCGTCATTAAAGGAGACGATGAGCTTATCCATACTCTCAAAATCTTCCTTAAGGCTTTCAAATCCAGCTTTCAGAGTGGGTGAAAGCGCTATCAATAAAGGATGATTGAGGGCTTTTTCAAGCGTGGAATAGAGTGCGTTAAAATCAAGCCAATACGCACCATCGTGTAAAGAGGCATAGTTTTTTTGCGCTTTTTCCATAGACTCAAAGAGTGTTTTTGCTTCCAAAAGAAGGGCGATCTCTTTTTGCAAGGTATCAAGGTTTGAGAGTTCATCGCTTTGATGCGCTGTCTTGGATGAAACAGAATCCAGTCGGCTCTCCATTTGATTTTCCATACTAAAAAAGGAAAAGAGAGGTAGGAACCATAGCCTACAAACAGAAGAAAAAAGAGAAACATTAACGTAAAAATTTTAGCATGTAGGGTTAATTTAAAGTGATTCATCTGAACTCCTATCGAACGGCGACAAAGGTTTTAGCAACAATCGCTTGTGCCTCTTTGGTGTAAACATAGTTTAGAAATTGCACTAAAGCCGTTGAGAGGTTCTCTTTGGTTACAAGCACTAACGGCCTTGAAATTGGGTAAGAGCCATCGGCAATATTTTTATCAATCGCTTCGACATCGTTGATACTTAACGCCTGAACTTCAGGTGTGTTTTTCACAAAAACCATACTCGCTGCGGTAATGGCATTGGGGTGGTTTTTGACATAATTGACTTCATCGATGGGAGCGTCGACTTCGATGGCATCCTTACTGTAGGTTCCCACTAAAACTTTTGTATCAAAAACAATCTCTGTAAAAACAATTTGCGTGGCGCGTTTGTCGGCAAGCGTTTCTATGACCACAACGATGGGTGCATTATCTCCTCCGACTTCACTCCAGTTTTTGATTTTGCCTGAGAAAATATCTTTGAGTTGTTCCATACTGAGATTTTTGACAGGGTTATTTTTATGCACAACCACGCCAATCGCGTCGTACCCTATGATAAAAAAGCGAAGCCCTAAGGCTCTCTCTTTGGTTTCAATGGCGCGTGAAATACCTGCCAGTTCCGTTTCCTCTTTCAAAAGTGCATCAACACCTTGCCCAGAACCAGGGTTTTCAATACGCGAAAAGGTATGCCCATAATTTTTTGAAAACTCTTTTGCAAATTCTGGCAAAACAGTTTTCCCAATGGTTGATGAACCTACATAAGAGAGTTCCGCGCTATGAAGGGATAAAAAAAAGCTAAGACATAAAAAGATTAGACGCATAAGTGCAACTCCTGTATTAGACTTCTCGCAGAATCCATTTTGCAAGAAGTAAAAGCACCAAAGGTGCGCGGGCATTTCGCCGAGGAAAACCCAGTGTTAACGTAGTCTTTGAAGCTTTGCTTTAATGACGTGTTTAGAACTCTATTAAATTAAGAAGACCCTCAAAAGAGGGTCTTTGGTTAGTTGTACTCTCTGATATAGAACACTTTAGGGTTTGTGCCTTTTTCAGGAAGCAACACCGTTGGTTTGTGTGCTCTAAGTGTGGTTGCGATTTTGCTTTTCTCATCATTGAGATCACCAAAAATACGCGCATCTGCAGGACACGCTACCACACATGCAGGAGAGAGCCCTTTTGCAACGCGGTGGTTACAAAATGAACACTTCTCAACGGCACCTTTACGACGTACTGCTTCGTATCCATCCGCACCACGCGCCGCATTAAAGTTAGGAAAAGGTGCTTTGGCTTTATCGGAAAGCTCTTTTTTCGAGAACGTTCCATCTTTAACGGCACTGCTTGTATCGGTTGCAAAATCTAAAAACGCATGTTCTTTGTTGAAAAAGATAACGCCATAAGGATCAGCCAACATACAGCTTTTACAGCCGATGCAAATGCTCGGATCATGTACGACAAAACCTTCATCTGTTTTGTGCATCGCATGAGTCGGGCACACTCTGACACAAGGAGCATCTTCACAATGGTTACACAAAGTAGGCGTGTGTTTGTAGCTTACTTTTGGGAAAACCCCATAAGTCTCTGTTGTGTGGCTAGCCCAGTTAATTCCTACAGGGGTATTATTTTCACTTTTACATGCCAAATCACACGCACCACATCCTACACAGCGGTGAAGGTCAATGACCATTCCATATTTTTTTGTCATAATCTATCCTTTCCCTATATCTTTTCAATTTTGACGCGTGAAAGTCCGCCGTGACGTGGGTTTGCACCACTGAGACGTTCATAATCGTGGAACAAGATGGCGTTATTGTTTCCGCCTCTTGGTTTTGCACCAAAAACTTCAGAGCCTACCCGACCATACGCCCAATGCCCTTGTCCGTAACATTTGATCACAACACCAGGGCGCGTTCCTTCCCAGAGTTTCACTTCACTCTCAAGGCTACCTTGTGGTGAAGAAATTTTGATTTTATCGCCATCTTTTAACCCCAATTTTTTGCCATCAAGTGGATTGATTTTGGTCACATCTTTGTTCGCAACATCACCTGGATCAACGTCTTTGATCTCATAGTACCATGAGCAGTTTTGGCTACGACCTTCGCGGTTGAGGCGAGATCGATGTTCGGAGAAGATAAACGGATAGGTCGCTTCGTCACCATGACGTACCACTTCTTCATAGTGAGGAACAAAGCCTAACTCACCTCTACAGGTATAGTTTGCTGCTTCAAACGCTTCATCCACCGTGATTTTATTTTTCTCGGCATGCTCAATCATCACTTTTTTGAGTGTTTCACTGTAAAACTCGAATTTTTTCGTTTCGGTTTTAAAGTTGTCGATTTTTTTGCCGGGTTTGTATTTTTTGGTTTTCCAAACACCTTTTTCGAGGAGTTCATTCCAGCTGTTGATGGTATCGCCTTTGTCATTACTTGAGCCATCCCATACAGGTTTACTGAGAAACTTGACAACATTAAGATCGAACTCTTCGGAAGTTTCAGGTGTTTTTCCTGTTTCTATATCTTTGAAATTGTCTTGGAAATAGCGAAGTGGACCATCAAACCCTTTTTTAGCTAAAGCTTGAGCGAGTAAGAAGGGAACCTCCGTCTCATCGGTTTTGGCTTCACCATACGGCTTAATCAATGGTTGATGAATGGACATATACCCGTACATATTTTGTTTGTTTTTAACAAAACCATAGCGTTCAAAAAGGTGCATTTTAGCGGGTAAAACAATGTCCGCATACATGCTCATCTCAGCGATATTGGTTGTAACGTGTGCAAAGAATGGTAACTGTTCCATCGCTTTTTCCCAAACATTAGAGCCATTGATAGAAAAAACAAAGTTATTCCAATACCCAATAGCGACTTTAATGTCGTAAGGATCTTTATCCATCATCGCTTGTGCGACACGACTGGTTACGACACCGCCGCCACTTTTTTTATTGAGTGCAGGGAACCCTTTGGTGCCACGTTGGTCAATTTTTTTCTGTTTGAGTGCTTTTTCAAGCTGTTCATTCAAGTATGGTTTGTAATCAGGCATTTTAGCAGAAGGGGCAGAACTACCTTGTAAGATACCGCCTTCAGCATCGACCGAGCCTACAAGACCATTGAGAGCGTGTCCGCCAAACGAAGAGTACGCACCTCGTACTTGCATCGATGCCCCTGGGCTCACCCATGATATTGCGCGACTTCCTGCTGCTGCAAATTCACGTGCCACTTCTTTGATCTCTTTAGCACTGATACCGGTGAGTTTTTCAGCCCACTCTGGGGTACGGTCTTTTAGCTCTAAATTCCACCATGCAACTACTCCATGCGTATGGTTTTCTTCAAAAACGACAGGAATGACTTTGCCTTCGACTTCGAGCTCGCTTGGCACCTCTTTTTCAGGAATAAAATAATTGATTTTATCGGTAAAATTACCTACAAAGGTTTTATTCCATCTCCCTTCACTTAAAATCACATGCGCAATTGCCATCTGAAGTGCGCCATCCATCCCCGGGATAATTGGCAACCAACGATCTGCTTTTGAGGCGGTAGCGGAAAGTCTTGGGTCAATGACCGTAATGCGTGCTTTATCTTTCATATAGCCTAATTGATTCATAAACCAGGGTGTTTGACGGTTGGACGCAATTCCATCCCATCCCCATGCAAGAAGGTATTTACAGTTATCCAAGTCGGCATCGGCATAGTCCCAATAGCCTTCTGTGTAGTAGCGACCAAACTTCTCAGCTTCGGCACAAATCGCAGAGTGAGAGATATTGTTCGGGCTACCAATGAGTTTTGGAAAGGTGTTGTACATAATCTCATTCATATAGGTGTAACGACCACGCATAAGAAGGTATTTGTGTGTTTCACCAGCGTTAATGAGCTCCATAATTTTATCAGCGATGGTGTTAATGGCTTCATCCCAAGAAATAGGCACAAATTTAGGATCAACGCCTTTTCCTTTTTTAGGATTGGTACGTTTAAGGGGTGTTTTAACACGATCTGGATCGTACACTTGTTGCAATGCTAAGTGTGGACGTGGGCAGATACGACCACCACTTGGAGAGTTTGGATTGCCTCTGATTTTTACGACTTTACCATCGACAACAAGTCCTTGAATAGCACACCAACTTGTGCATCCTTGACAGGTTGAGCTCATCCATTTACCTGCTTCGCCCTCGTAGGCGAGCTCTCCAATTTTGGCTTCGACAACTTCTGGAAAAATAGAAAGGGTTGAAGCTACCGCAGCACTTCCTGCTGTTGTTTTGAGAAAATCTCTTCTGTTAATACTCATCATTGACTCCTTATACTGCTTGACCAAGATAAACAACTAAGTTTTTGAGGAAAAAACTTCCTAAAACGATGATTGCGAAGGTTGGAATGGCGACTGCTTTGAGGGATAATTTGTTTAAAATGACCAATGTGAAAATGGCTAAAGGTGCAATTAACCCCATTAAAATACTCAGTACCCAAAACTCCATACTAAAGTTGCTGATGAGAACATCATAGGCATGTTTAGAAGATGCTGTTGTCAGGGCAAGATTGTAAACCCATGCAAAAACAGCGGCTAACTCAATGGTTAAAACCATGTTGATGATCAGGGGAAGTTTAAAGCGTGTTACAAGACTTTCTAGGCTTCCTAAGTTCAGTAGAACCATCAAGGATGCACCTGAAAGAATAGACGAGACAAAGAAAATAACAGGAATAGCGTTGTTCCAAGGCTCTTTTGCGATGCCGGAGAGTAAAAATCCATGATACAAACCAACGAGTCCCGCAAGAATGGCACCTGCGTAAACGATTTTTGAGCTAAGCGATTCAACACCACTGGTCAGTACTTTAAAGGCGATAAGAAGCGCAACGGCTACAAACGCGCTTTGTAAAAAGATACCGATTGACATAAACGATGTTGGATTAATCGCATAGATCGTTTTAATAACGTTCAAGGGGCGACCAAGTTCTGTAAGAAGCAGCAACAATCCTGCTATCACCAAAAGCGGTGCAATCACAAATGATTTTTTGACAAAACCATCGTAAACTTTTGCATCGACATAGTAAAGTATAACCCCCACGAGGAAGGCTCCTACACCTAAACCACCCAAAAACAGATCGAGCGAGACCCGTATATCCCACAATAATTGCATCATGGACTCCTTTAAAGTTTTTTGAACTTTTCTTCAAGTACAATGTGCTTACTGCAATTAACGTGCCAACTTTCTAAAGCCCTAGAATAGGGGCTTCAAGAGAAAAAAGGAGCTTTATAAAGATGAAAAACGTTCAAATTTTGACCAGTGCCTTTCAAAAATTTACCATGCTTTTTTTGCTGATCATGCTCCCTTTTTCACTCTGTGCAAAAGAAAAAATTGTTCTTGGATTAACGGGAACAGTATTGAAAGATGATCTTAAAAATTTTATGGATTGGGAGAAGTATTTAGAACATAAAATCAGTGATTTTGATGTACAAATACGTTTTTCAAAAACCTATGCAGAGATGAATCAGCTCATTAAAGAGCATAAAGTGGATGTGGCGTATGTCTGTAACTCCAGTTATACCAAGTTGGATAAAGAAGGAACGGGTAAAATCTTAGCGATTCCCATCTTTGATGGAAGCGATCAATATTACTCCTATATCATTGCAAAAAAAAGCACTTCGGTTGATTCCCTTGCAGACTTTAAAGGAAAAATTTTTGCCTTTACCGATCCTGAAAGTAATTCAGGGGCTACGGCTCCAAGTTACTATATGTTAAGTCATGGGATGGACCCTAAAACGTTTTTTAAATCCTACATTTATACGTATGAACACGGAGAGTCCATCAAAGCGGTTATTGATGGATTTGTGGATGGGGCAAGTGTGGACAGCATCGTTTATACCCGTTTTGCGCAAAAGCATCCTGATCAAATTGGGCAGTTAAAAGTCGTACAAATTCTAGGACCTTATACCAATTCTCCGATTGTTACGCGAAGTTCATTGCCTCAAAAAAAGTTTGAAGAACTTCAAAATGCTTTCATTACGATGCACCAAGATGCGTACGGTCAAAGCATTTTAGAAAAACTCTCTTTGGATCGTTTTGATCTCCCCTCTGGTCAAGATTTTTCCAATGTGGCAAAAATGCTTGAGGTCATTGAACAGAGACAATGAAAAAGTTTTTTGACTATCTTTTAGCGCTTTCTGTTCAAGTCAAACTTGCCACGCTTATTTTTTGGGTCGTTTTTTCGATCTCTTCGGTGTCGATTTTGATCAATATCGACATTCATAAAAACCATACCAATCAGATCATTGATGAGTTGATTAAGACCAATATCAACTCTAACAAAGCTTTTGTGAGTGAGTTTATTCTTACGCATAATCAGTGGGAGCTGTACAAATTTCTCAAAACGCTGAGTTCCAGCAGTATGATCGAAAGCTCGGGATTTGTAGATAATCATAATGTGATTGTAGCCCATACCGATACGGAGCATTATCGCCTTGGCGATATATTTAAAGAGTTTGATAGCTATAACGTTGTTCCTTTTGAAGAAGATGGCGTAATTTTTGGCTCTTTTGTGCTGAAGGTTAAAAATCAGACATTTTTGAGCATGATACAAGAAGCTTTTCTAGCGCAGTTTGTGCTTCTAACGATGGTGGCTCTACTTTCCCTTGTTATTGCCAATATTTTTATGGGAAGATTGCTTGGTAGGCTTGATCTGCTCTCGAACAATGCAACGGCGATGATTGAAAAACGCTGGGATGACATTACGATTTATCAAGGCAAAGAGAACGATGAGATTACCCGCATCATCGAAAAAACAACGCAATTGATGCATGAGCTGCGAGACTCCATTGAAAAAGAGGAAAAAAATGCTCGCATTTCACACTCACTCATTATCTTGGGGGAAATTGGCTCTTCGTTTGCGCATGAAGTTAAAAATTTGCTGCAGCCTTTAAAGTTGTTGCTCTCTCCATCACAACTGCCCGATAAAGAAGATATGCCCATTATTCATGGAGCATTAGCGCGCATCGATCATCAGGTGGTGGACTTTTTAGCCCTTGCCAAACCAGCGGATTTTAAGTACGAAAAACCTTTACATGTAAAGCAATTTGTTGAAGAATCTATTGCATTATTACGCGCTTCTTTGAGTAAAAAACATTTAGGAATTCAGAGCGTTATTGAAGAAGATTTGAGCGTCAAAATGGGGGCGAATGCCATTGAAATTATTTTGATAAATTTACTCAATAACGCTATTGATGCAGCGTTTCAACTGAGTACGATTGAGATCACATGGAAGAGGGCAGAGCAAGCAGGATTTTCCATCTTGTGTGTCAAAAACAGAGGTGAAACGATGGATGAAAAAACCAAAGCCAATCTGTTTAAACCCTTTTTTACCACAAAAAAAGAGGGCTCTGGTTTGGGGCTTTTTAGCATCTATAAAATTGTCTATCTCTCCAACGGTTACATCGAGTTTGAAAGTCAAGAAGAGCAGACAAAGTTTTGTTTGTATATCCCATGTGAAGAGGTTTTATGAAAATTGCCATTATTGATGACCAACAAGAGATTCGCTACTCGGTTGCTAAAATTTTACAGCGCAATCAACACACACCGTTGCAGTTTAATGGCGAAGAGTTTGAACTCGCTTTAATCATCGAAGAGCAAGGCGTCGAGCTTTTAATCGTCGATGTGATGCTAGGAGAAAATCTTACAGGCATTGATCTGATTAAACAGTTTAAAAAAGCAGGCATTCATCTTCCTATCATCTTGATGACAGCGTACACGACACCGACCAATATGATCGAAGCGTCCAAAATCGGCATTAAAGACATTTTACAAAAGCCTTTTGATGAGGTGCAGCTTTTAGCGTTGGTTGGAAAATATGCAGACACTTCCAGTAAAGAAAAAAGTGCTAAAAAGCCGATCAAGCAAGGGGAAGAGGCATTTGTAGGTTCGTATGAAACAATGAAAGAGATCTATAAAAAGATTGGCATTGCCGCCAATAACGACCTTTCTGTGCTTATTTACGGAGAAACAGGAACGGGTAAAGAGCTGATCGCCAATCTCATTCATACTAACTCTACGCATGGGGAACACCCTTTTATTGCCGTGAATTGCGCGTCCATTCCAAAAGAGCTTTTTGAGAGTCAACTGTTTGGGCATGAAAAAGGCTCGTTCACGAGTGCCGATAAACAGCACATCGGGTACGCCGAGCAAACAGGCGAAGGAACGCTCTTTTTAGACGAGATAGGAGAGCTTGACATTGAGCTTCAAAGCAAGTTACTTCGTTTTTTAGAGACAAAAAAGTTCAGGCGTGTGGGTGGTGCAAAGGAGATCACGTTTGAAGGACGCGTCATCAGTGCGACCAATGCCAATCTTAAAGAGCAAAGCCAGCAAAAGAGTTTTCGTGAAGACCTTTACTTTCGACTCTCCATGCTCACCATCACGATGCCAACGCTTAAAGAGCGGATTCAAGATATTCCTATTTTGTGTGAACACTTTATCGCGAAAGCCAACCGCGATCTTAAAACAACCATAACATCCATTTCTGAAGAAGCGTTGGTGAAGCTTGCACGCCATCATTGGCGAGGCAACATTAGAGAGCTGCGCAATACGATTTACAGTGCCTGTCTCAATGCCAGCGACGCGATGATCAAAGCGGAAGACATCAAAGAGTTTGAAGACGCATCGCCGTGTGAAAAACAGAACTTAGAGCAATTTTGTCGTGATTTTTTAGAGAAAGAAGGGGTTGAAAAAGCCCATGAATTAGAGCAGATGATGCAAAAATCTCTTTTACATGTAAGCTTTTCTCTCTGTCCAAACATCACACAGCTTTCCACCATACTCGATATTTCTCGAAATACACTCAAAAAACAACTCAAAGAGTTTAATCTTTACCAAGACGATAGTAATTAACATCGTATTAACATAGCCGGCTTATACTTTTACAAATGACATAAAAGGGGAAAGAATATGATTAGCGCGAATCATCTCAAAAAAGTGTATCAGACAGGCGAGATACGTCAAGAAGTTATCAAAGATTTGTCTTTAGAGATTAGCGAGGGGGAATTTATCTCTTTAGTTGGACCTAGTGGAAGTGGGAAAAGTACGGTTTTAAATATGCTCGGGTGCCTTGATACCCCAACCAACGGTGAAATTACCATTAATGGCTCACCTATTACGGGGATGAGCAGAACAAAGATGGCGAATTTTAGGGGCGAAAACATCGGTTTTATCTTTCAAAGTTTCAATCTTATTCCTGTGCTGAGTGTGTATGAAAATATTGAATATCCTCTCCTTATGATCCAAAACCTTCCCGAAGAGGAGCGCAAATCACGGGTACTTACGTTACTTGAGGAGGTTGGGATGTTGGATCATAAAGATAAAACCCCTGATAAAATCTCAGGCGGTCAGATGCAACGTGTCGCCATAGCAAGAGCACTCGTGACCAATCCAAAAATTGTCTTTGCGGACGAACCTACGGCGAATCTTGATACCAAAACAGCACATATGATTATTGAGCTGATGAAAAAAATTCAAAGAGAGCATCAAACGACGTTTGTGTTTGCAACCCATGATGAAAAAATAGTCTCCAATGTGGACAGACTTATCACCCTTGTTGATGGTGAAATTGTAGCAGATCAAAGGATGAACAAATGAACAATATCCTTAAAATATCCTATCGCAATCTCAAACGAAACTATCGAAGAACGCTTTTAACGGCTTCATTGATTACAATAGGGGTCATTTTTGTGCTTATCTACACGGCGATGTCAGGGAGCTTTAAAAGTTACACGGTTGGGCAGATTACCGATTCTTTAATGGGGCATATTCAGATACACAAAAAAGGGTATGTGGCTTCTGTCGATAACCTCCCTCTCGATAAAAACCGATATTATGTAGCAAGTGCACAAGATTTTGTAACCTGATGTTTTGCCAAATTTTCACTAAATATGATATACTTTTATTGTTGAAATAAGTATGCGTTCCCTTAGTAGTGGAGACACTATCTAAGCATACACGCTTAAGCGTGAACTAGCGTACTTCTTTCATTGTTAGATTAAGTACCCGTTCTTAAAACACACCAATCTCTCCAAAAAACTTACGCCATTTATAAAATATTAAGATTTAGGAAACTCTTTTTCAAGATCAACCCCAGTGCAAGAAAAAATCTTCTCAAGCATTGACATATCCTCGTAAAATCGTCCAGCAAGCAATGGATCTGAGTCATAGCCATCTTTAAAACTAAAAAGCAACTCCGTATCACGACTTAACCTTTGAAAATCTAAGAGCGTCTTCTCGTCTAATTCATCAAGACGCTCACAAACAATAATGATATTATGTAAATCTATAGCCGTTGTTAATTTGAAATCTTCACTATATTTCATTTTCTGCTCTCCATCTCAAGAGCATATCTAGCTTCCCGCTACTCAAGGCTTCACCAAAAGTATTCAATTTTTCACTTAACTCTACACGATCAATCTCATCAAACAGATAATCTCTCATCATAAAATGTTTCGGATAAACACCTCTCTCAACAATGGAATTAAACAAGATATCCAAAAGTGCACGAATCGGAGAAGCAACCAAAACACCAGAGACTTCAAAACCCTTTTTGGTAAAAAAATCAGTATTGTCATAAATTCCATAGTTTCCAAAAATATCGACTGCGCCCATGAAATTAGACGGGTGAATTTGATAAAAATTATTTTTCAGCATTTCAGTTTGATGCCAATCGCATTGAATGAGTCCAAAAGGGATATTTAAAGCTGAAACAGCAGTGATATACTTCATAACTCAATACTCCTCAAGGTCACGGCCATCTTATTGTAGTCCTCTTCTGGTGGATAGCCCAAAGGATTACAGATACACGTAACACCATAATGTTCGTATTCTAGCCTATTGTGGGTATGCCCGAATAGCCAATATTTCATACTGCCGCCCTCTAAGAACCTATGACCATCAAAAGAGTAAAACATACTGCTACGATTATTTTGCCAACTAGGAGACAAATGCTGATGTAAAAAAGAGGGATTGACGTGAGTTATCATCACATCACAATCTTTATACACTGCTTCTAGCAACGGCAGTGATAACTTGTACAGTTGATTGTATTTCTTAATGCCAAACATCATTTTATGATCTGGCATATTCATTTTCCAATACTCATTATTCGATCTTGGATTATCAGAAATGGGGAAATATACTTTTAGATAAGCGTTATTGTAAGAACTATCAACACCACCAAATCTAATACCATCAATTTCAACTACGGCACCATTGAGGCAATACATACCTTCTTCTGCATTGATTAACGCTCTCATCTCTTCTACACGAGCAAATGAGGATTTTTGGTACTTCTCTTGCTCATCTTTTGAATTTAAATAGTAGTCGTGATTTCCTAATACGCATACGATATTTTGATAATACTCTTGCCTGAATATCCGCAATATCTCAATGTTTTGTTCATTGTAGTGCCCTATATCTCCCGCAATAATAAGAACATCACCTACGCTTGTTCTATTTACCAGAAATATAGGGTCAAAAATATCTTTAACAGCTTCTTTTTTAACTTTTGGAGTGTGAGGAAAATAGGCGTCCAAATGTAAGTCGCTTAATATATCAATACGAGCCACTTTTACACCTCAAATTTAGTAACTTTATCCAAACCATTTTTCTTCGTAATGACAACTTCATCACCAATATCCAAGCCATAATCATCATAAAGCTTCTCAAGCGCTAAAGTCATTACAGCAGTAGTAATATCGTTTGAACTTACTAAAAAGCCTTCATTGTACTCGCAACTAGTGATTTGACCTGTTTCTTTATTATATTCTAGGGTTTGCATGATTATAAAATTTTATTTGATTATTAATAATAGTTGAAATTGCTTTCTTCCATTTAGGTGCATCATTATTTATTTCTACCCTGCATTCCATCATCAATGGTCTTAAAATATCTTTTACTTGGGCAATATTTGATCGATAAGCAGTTAAAAGAAGTTTGAAATCATTTAGTTCAACTGGAACAATAAGTAAGCCTATTTTTTTGTCATCTTTTAAATACCACTCACCGAGACGAAATGTATTAGCAGTGTTAGTGTCTATATTAATCGCAATGAATAATCCAAATACTTTTTTGTCTGTCCCATCAAATGATTCAGCATATTTTGCAACATGTCTTCTAACAGGTTCACCTTCTGCTGCTTCTTGTCTTGAAGATGTAGTTAGCGTTACTT
This sequence comes from Sulfurospirillum multivorans DSM 12446, assembly GCF_000568815.1. Taxonomy (NCBI): domain Bacteria; kingdom Pseudomonadati; phylum Campylobacterota; class Epsilonproteobacteria; order Campylobacterales; family Sulfurospirillaceae; genus Sulfurospirillum; species Sulfurospirillum multivorans. The sequence continues at coordinate 3,013,957 of NZ_CP007201.1, read as the reverse complement.
CAACCACAATTACCATATCTTCAAATTCAAAAACCATATCAGGAGCACCGCCAGAAGCTGTCCCAATAGGTAAAAAATCTTGGTCTACTTTAAACCCTCTTGCCTCCCAAGGCATATTTGTAAGAGAGTTGATAGCTAAAAATGAGCGCCATATTATCCATTCCAAATATGCTGGTTTTTCAGAGCTAGGAATTTCGATACTACTGCCATCCTCTCGTTCATGTTTTACTTTATTTTTAGAGAAAAGATCAAGGTATATTAATATTTCATCTATCTGTGATGCTTGTGATTTAGCATAATCAATTTCATGAAATTTAAATAATTTATCTTCAATGGTATGTCTAATGATGGCTATATCAGAAGGAGTATCGAGTTTTTCTTGTGATACATCGATAAATTCACCCCGTTGGCGTAATTTTCCAATAAGATCATTTAGAACATCCATAGCATCATCATGATTGTCTAATGGGAGTTTTGCACCGTTGGTAAGATTTTTTAAATAAGCTAAATCATAAGTATATTTAAAATTATCTGCAACAAGTTTGATAATGAGTACATGTTTTTCATCAGATAAGGCTATCCCTCGTCCTTTACTATAAAAAAGCCCTGTTGCTTTTAAATATCTTAGATTTGCATCAGCATAGGCACTAAATGTGTCTGGTTTTTTGTTGTATTTCTCCGCTAAATTATCATAAATTAAACGATCAAAATGTTTTTTTCTAATTGAATCGTTTCTGGCTGTTCTAAGCGAAATTATTTCACCAACAATGTTTTGAATACCATCAGTTGGTACTCGACATTGAATTATTGATGCTATCTCAATAAAATTTACTTTGCTATCACCAACTTTTTTTTCTAACTCTAGCATAATCTCTAAAACCAATCGAAGAGGTGAAAAATATTTAGAAATTTCTTTTTTAGGTTCAATATCAGAAGGAACAATATATGCTGCCATGGAACGCAAAAAACACTCTTGCCACCCAGATACTGTTTCTGCTCGCATTAATCTAAAACCATTTGGTGTTATAGTATCTGTAGCTCCAAGTTCTGATAAAAAATTATCTTGATCTTTTTTGTTTAGCTTTGGATACAAAAATCCATGTTGTGTTAATGCGGCTCTCCACTTCCTACCAATACTATAAGTAACATCACTTTTGGTATCAACAATTCCAAATTCAGCAAGAATTTCATTAAACCTCATTTCTTCATTTTTGCCGCGAAGATGACCTTGTAACTGTGCTTTATAAATAGCAATCAAACCGTCTCGTAATCGAAAAGGCGATCTGACTGTAGTATTCCCAAAAAACCATAGTGTCATACTAATATCCTATAAAGATATACTCTTGTACATTATTTTTATTATCGTTAATTTTATGCCCTTGATTACCAAATGAATATTTGTAATCTATGGCTAAGACTTCAACATCTTTTTTATATTTTGCTAATAACCCAACCATCTCATCTTTCGTTGGGAATGAGTTTGATGAATATGATACAACCAAAATACTATTAGAATGTTTTTTAAATAACTTGTCAAAAGCATCATAAGCACCGATTCTGGTACTAAATGGTGTTGGATAATTTTTAAATTTTTTAGTTTTTGTCTCCCACTGCATTTCAACACCAAGCCAATTTTTTGCTAAACCTTCAATAAAATGATAACGTCTTACATATTCATTGTCCGAAGTTGGGTTGAAATATGGTGGGTCTATGTAGACTAAATCAGCCTTGACATTAACATCCATTGCATCTTTATTGAGAGATTTATTTGCCTTGCCATTATCAAATACTGCATTATTGATTACTTTAACAGCGGCTCTAAATTGTTCCTCAAAACTAAGAAGTAAATCTTTTCGGCCATCATTGTAACGGAATCCCGTGTATGTAAAAATACCACGAGGACGCTTTTTAGTACATGCTCGGATGAGCGCACTCATCGCAATATTTTGTTTTGTTTTGTCTTTTAATTTTTGAATATTATTTCTAACTAAATCGATAAAAGCATTTTCTTCATCGGTATAATAAATACCTTTGAAAGTTGTTGAAATAAATCCATTGTCATCTAAATTACCATGGAGGAGAAGTTCTATATCAGATTCAGACAATTTAATTTCTTTATTGGAAATCAACGCATCAGAAAGCTTAAAATTCATTGCCATATAATCGTTAGATATTACCTGTTTCCCTAATGTTTTAAACATATAACTCACAACACCACTACCCCCAAACAAATCTAAAAAAGTCTCAAATTGAAAAGAGCTGGTTGCTGCAGCAATTTGATTTAATAAAGATTGTTTGCTACCCATATATCTTGTAGTTGGATATTTTTTATTTTGGAGGGGAAGATCAAAACTTCCCAAGTTTACAAGTTTTCTGCGCTTTGGTGGAGCAGATACAATAACATCTTGTCCTGTTCTGCTATTACTTTTACTATTTATATGGCGCTTTGTTTGAATAACGCTTATATCAAAGTCACTGTATAAATCATATACAAGAGGCGCATTAGAATTTGTCAAAAGTACATGACATCCTTCCTCTGATAACTGTTTTACTAGTGTTGCTAATTCTTGTTGGTCTTCTTCATAAAAACCTTCCTTGGTATAACGTTTAAAATCAGAATATTCACTAATTGGTAAATAAGGCGGGTCTAAAAAAATGAAATCGCCAGCTTTTGCATATTTAGTCAAAGTATCCTTATAATTCATATGCTCAAAAATGGTTCCTTGAAGGGCTTTAGAGGCTGCGAGTATTGTGACTTCATCACAAAAATTTGGATTTTTATATTTTCCATATGGCGTATTAAATTGACCTTTTTTATTCACTCTATATAAGCCATTAAAACATGTTTTGTTAAGATAAATTGTTCTTGCAGCTTTCATAGTATCTGTCAGTGGCTCAGTATCTATAGCACGCATTTGATAAAAAAATTCTTCTTCATTGTAAAAGTTATTCTTTAAATTGTTAATGACTTCATGTGGATTTGTAGCAATTGTATTATATAAATGAACCAATTCAGGATTAATATCAGATAAAATAGCTTTTTTAGGGTGAACTTTAAAAAATAACGCACCACCACCAAAGAAAGGTTCTATATAGTTATTATATTCTAATGGCATTCGTTTAAGTAATTCTGCTAAGAGTTGAGTTTTACCCCCTGCCCATTTCAATATTGGTCTAGCTTCAAATGTATCTGAAATGCACATGTCATTTATAATACTTTTACTCATTTTTTGCCTTCTTTTTTTGTAAGTCTATTTATTTTTTTTTAAAACAGTCAAAAATATTTCATTCTGTAATAGTAAAGCCAAATCGTTTCTCTTTAGTCACGAATTTTCAGTGTTTTTACACCCAATGCATCCATGCACTTAAGAAAAAAATCTGCACTAAATCCTTTTCGACTCATTTTGTTATTGAATGATAAATCAGTCATTTTTACGTTATAGGGTTCTAAGAGTCTCACTAAATCTTTTACTTGTAGACCTTGGCGATGTAGTTCTGCCTTGATTAAATTCTTTGGTATATTTTTATCAAACTCTAACATCTTTCGCCTCAACTTCATATTTACAAGTGATTATATCTAAAATTATATTTATAACCAATAAAATTAACAAAATATACTTTAAATAGTTAAACTAATTGACAAAATATAATCAAATTCGATATAATTATCATGTATTTTTAAGGAGGCCTTTTATGTCACAACATTTTTTACTTACAGCACAAGCCAGAGATTTATCACTAATGAAACTTTTTACTATGAGTGACGATGAAGCCTTTGAGAATTTTAAAGCAGTAAGATGGAGTGATAATAAGGGTAAGCCTGTTTGTCCATCATGTGGAAATTGTGGTGAACATTACTTCTTAACAACACGCAGACACTTTAGATGTAAAGAGTGCAATCATACTTTTTCAGTTACAAGTGGAACTCTGTTTGCAAGTCACAAGCTTCCACTAAAAGTCTATTTGATAGCCATAGCGCTCTTCACCAATGCAGTAAAATCAATCTCAGCTTTGCAGTTTAGTCGTGACCTTGATGTTCAGTATAAAACGGCTTGGGTTTTATCACATAAGATTAGAGAATCACTTCTGCTAAATCAAAATAATGAAAAACTAAGCGGAGTGTGTGAAGTGGATGGTGTCTATGTAGGAAACTATATCAGACCAGCGAATAATATTGAAGATAGAATTGATAGAAGACAAGCCTATAAGCCCAATAAAAGAACGGTCATCTCAATTAGACAAAGAGCTGAAATTAATTCTAAATGCGTTGGTTCCGTAAGAACAAAGACTTTTATCACAAAGGGTGAGAACACTTCTGACATCAAAGAGATAATCTATAATAGCATTGAGCTTGGAGCAATAATCCATGCAGATGAGCATACTGGCTATGACCATTTTCACGCTCATTATGATATGAAAAGAGTAAATCACAGTATTGAATATAAAAGTATGGATGGTGCTTGTAATAATCAATCTGAATCATACAATGCAAGATTTCGCCGTATGCAGTATGGACAATGTCATAAAATTTCAAACCTCTATTTGAGTAACTATGCCAATGAAATCGCTTATCGTGAAGATACACGAAGAATGAGTAATGGTGCTATTTTCAATGACATCTTCTCAAAATGCTTAGCAACACCCGTAAGCAATGAGTTCTGTGGATACTGGCAGGGTAATAAGAGGGTGAGTGAGAGACTGGGAGCTTAAATAACCGCTTTTATCTGCCAAATCATAGTTAACCCGTCCCTCCCAGCTCTCTCAACAAGATTATTATTCACTGTTCTGCTTAAAGAGGCAACTATAGTTTTTTGAAAGGTAGCTTTTTCATAATCGCTTTCTAAAGATAAACCTTTTTTTGAAGCAATCGCAGCACATATTTCATCTGTTTTCATTGGTTTATTGCTTGTTCTAAGTGTATCAAGAATTAAAACAACCGCTTCTCCAATTTGAAAATATCTCTCTTTCATAACTCTTTTTGATTTTATAGTTCTAAGGTCATATGAAGCATCAAAAATATGGATGGTTTTGTCTATGCTGACAAGATTCTCTTTATACTCTTTTATAAGTGCTTCATAATGTTGTATCTCACCTAAAAATTCACTTCTCTTTAATACGAGTGCCGAAATAACATGTGATTCTGCCATAATGAAATCCCTTAAATATGGAGTTTATTTAAGAAAATTTTATCAAAAATAGCTAGGAAATCTTTGTGCGCTTGCTACATAATATCGATAAAAACCTCAATGCCAAAATGTTAGAATTTGTCGAATCGAAGCTAGAGTCCAATCCTTTTATAGAGAGTTACAGCTATCGCATCAAGTTTGGTGCAATGTTTTCTAACTTTACCAGTACGACCAACATCAGACTTAACGCGATTAATCCTAAAGATGAATTTCCAACGTTGCCACTCCTTGAAAGTCGAATTTCTGATATGAATGGTACTTTTAAATCAGGCGAAATCATTGTTCCTGAACTGCTTATCAAAGGGATGGATGTCAAAATAGGCGATACCATCGTCTTGGTTGCCAATAACAAAAATGGCTCCGTCAATGGCATTAACCTTAAAGTTGCAGGTATCGTGGGGCAAGTCATGGGACCTGGAGGACGTGATGGGTACATTCACATCGAAGATGCCAAAAAGGCACTGCGAATGAACAATGAACTTGAGATCAGTGAAATCGTCCTTCGCCTAAGAGACGTAGAAAAACTGAGAGTTGCAGAAAAATCACTTCAGCCACTCTTGGAAAAACTCAATAAAGAGGGAAAGCCTGTTTTGGAAATTCATACATGGCAGCAACTCTCTCCTTTTTACAACATCATTAAGATGATTGATGTTATGAATATTTCGATTCAAATCATCCTTATCTCTATTGTCCTTATCTCCATCCTCAATGTGATGATCATGAGTGTGTTTGAGCGTGTCCGAGAAATAGGAACCATTGCGGCTATGGGCACACCGCCTTTGACCATCGTCAAACTTTTTTTATGTGAAGGCTTGATGCTAGGCGTGTTTGGGGCGGTTGTGGGAAGTATTTTGTCTTTGGGGATTGTTTATCTTCTCAATATGGTCAAGATTACCTATAGTATTGGGCAACAAAGCGGTCTTATTTTAACACCGAGCTTAGGGTTAAATGAGATACTTAGTGTGAGTATCATCGTTATTTTTATCTCGTTAGTCGCGTCCATATCTCCCGCCATCAAAGCTTCAAGACTTGATCCTGTTGAAGCTTTACGTACCTATTAGGAGCACACCATGAAGAAGATCATACTTTTTTTACTTACAACGCTAGCACTCTTTGGTGCAGAGAGCATTTTAGAACAAGTGGATAAAAAGCTCAGTCCTAGTTCTGCGGATAGCTATAAAAAACTCATTAACATCGAGCCTGATGGGAGCAAAAAAGAGTTTTTGCTTTATCAGATCAAAAAAGGCAAAGATAAAATTGTTTCGTTGTTCTTACAGCCTGACAGTGAAAAAGGCAGGAGTACACTGAGATTGGATGAAAATATGTGGCTTTATTTACCCGATGTGGGCAAGCCCATTCGCATTACGTCCATGCAAAGTGTGGTGGGTGGTGTGTTTAACAACAGCGATATTATGCAACTCGATTTTTCAGCTGAATATGACATCAAAAGCCAAACAGATGAGGGGGCTACGATTGTTTTAGATTTGAAAGCTAAAAATGAGACGGTAGCCTACGATAAATTGTTGATGGAAGTGGATAAAAAAACCGTGACACCAACAAAAATCTCCTGTTATACGTCTACGGGGATGCTTATAAAAACGCTCTACTATAAAGAGATGAAAGACTTTGGTGGGGGCATTGTAAGACCTGCGGTGATTGAGACGGATTCGCCACTTTATAAAGGCTATAAATCCATCATGGTGTATGGAAAAATAACAGCGCGTGAGTTTGCCGATGAGATGTTTACCATCGAAAACATTGGCAAAGTTCAAGAGTTTCGAAAATAGATGAAACCTTTACATGTAATTCTTTTTGCAGCAGTTTTAGGCAATGCTGGAGATTACGATTTTGACCTTGATGCCATCGAGGTCAAACCCTATACTTTGAGTGGTTACCTTAAAGGTGAAAATAAACTGCAAGGCTTAAATGAAGACTCACCTCTGTTTCATACCAAAAACAAAGAGAGCATGAAGAGCTATGGCAGTGAAGGTGATTTAAAATTTGCTTACTTTCAAGATGCCATTAAACTTGACTCTGAAGTGATGGTGAATTACAACGATGTCGATAGAGAGTACAGTGATGCTTACACTATTGCACAACTCTTCGTGCAGTACAAGTTTGATCAAAATAATCTTATTGAGGTCGGTAAAAAAGCGCCTAAATGGGGTAAAGGCTACTTCGTCAATCCCATCGCTTTTTTTGATCGAAAGAAAGATCCAAATGACCCTGATGCTTCACGTGAGGGATATGTGATGGCGAATTATCGGTATAACAAAAGCTACGATGGGGATGTGCGAAATGTCTCGTTGGATCTCATTGTGATGCAAAACAATGACCATATAAACAGTGATTTTAGCCAAAAAGATGAAAATAATGTAGGGTTTAAAGCCTATTTTCTGGCGTATGATACGGATATTGATCTTATCTATTATCATCGAAGTGAGCAGAGCGATAAAATAGGGCTGGATTTTTCTAAAAATATTCAAACCAACATTGAAGTACATGGAGAGTTTGCTAAAACATTAGGCGAAGATGATTATGCGTATTTGGTGGGGTTGAAGTATTTAACCGAGTTTGAACTCAGTATCACCAGCGAGTATTTTTATCAAAAAAATCAGAGCAGTAGATCAGAGCCTTTTTTTGATCATCAATATTTCATGAACAAATTTTCACAAAAAGAACCCTTTAATTGGCTGTATGGAGCTCTTTACTATAAAAATATCTACAACCTCGAAGATAAGTCGATGCAAAACTCTTTTGGCGCAACGTACAGCTTTAAAAACAATATGCTTTTAGATATTTCATACAATATGAACGATGGTCAAATAGGCTCCGAATACGGCTCTAAACTGGTTCAAGATACGTTATGGACAAAGCTGTATTGGTATTTTTAAATTACGGAGTAGCTTAAGCGCGTTCCAAGAAAGTCATATCTTTGATAAGTCCCTCACTTCGCCCAACTTTAACGATGTTTGCCGCCGTTCCTTTGTAGAAAGGAATTTTGGTATCGGGATCGACATAGTCTGTGCAGAGGTCGTTGATGATAGAGTAATTACTACTTCCATTAACTCCAAATCATTTTTTTACATAACAGATAAATGCTACGCACAATATAAGTAGTCATTTTATTTAATTATTTTTTAAATATGCTAATTATACATATTGTTTAAAGAAATGTTTGATTTAATATATTTAAAACTTATAATTTAATTTATATTTTATTGGAAAAATACTTGAATAATATATATGTATTATTTGCATATTAAACCCATAAATACGTTATTCTGATACAAATATTATTAATTATAATATGCAAAAATTACATGTTTAAAAATTAAGCATAAGAGCGTTATATGTCTTAAGGTTATATTGCTATACTTCCAAATAATCGTTGTATAAATATATTACATAAGGAAATATATGAGTAAAGATTTATCAAGTGGACTAATATGTTTTGATAAACCAGTCCTATTGGAAAAACGTATTCATTTACTTCAAGCTATCAAAGAGAGTGGTTCAATTACAACAGCAGCTAAACAAGTTGGTATTAGTTATAAGACAGCATGGGGAGCCATTGATACGATGAATAACCTCTCCACTATGCCTTTAGTTGTAAGAGTTACTGGTGGAAATGGTGGAGGAGGAACCTCATTAACTCCTTATGGAGAAGAAATTGTCAAGAACTATGATGTACTGAAACATGAGTATGAACGTTTTTTAAAAACACTCTCTTCTATGGCTGAATTTAATATGGATCACATTAAAAACTTACAAAGGATAGCTATGCAAATTAGTGCACGTAATCAGTTTATGGGAAAAATTGGTGACATTAAACAAGCAAAAGTCAATGCCGAAGTAAGCATGGTCTTAAAAAGTGGGGTTATTCTTGTTTCAACTATTACAAACAGCGCTGTTGAAGAAATGGGGTTACATATTGGGGATGAAGTCATTGGGATTATCAAAGCATCCTCTGTTCTTATATCCAATGACACTCATATCGCAACCAGTGCTCGCAACAAAATTCTAGGCAAAATAAGTGGCATTATTCTTGGTGAAGTGAATGCCCAAGTCAGTATTGACATAGGTGAAAATGAAATGATTGTGGCAACCATTACATCTGAATCTGCAAAAAGTTTAGGTTTAGAAATCGGTTCATCTGTGTGTGCCATTATTAAATCAAGCAGTATTCTAATCGGAAAATAACATTTGATACAAGGAGCATTTATGTTAAAGAAAATACTAGGAATGGCGTGTCTTTCCCTATCATTATGGGCAGGAGAAGTTCAAATAACCGCGGCAGCAGATTTGGTCTATGCGTTTAAAGAGATGCAAGTTGAATTTGAAAAAGCTTATCCTGGGGAAAAAGCACATATCGCTTTTGGTTCAACGGGGAAAGCATATACACAAATTCTCAATGGTGCCCCTTATGACATGTATTTTGCAGCAGATATGGGATATGTCCAAAAGCTAAAAGATGCTGGACTCATTAGTCATGAACCTAAACCATATGCCTATGGACGTATTGGCCTTTGGGCTCCTAAAACAAATAATATGGATGTTAAAAGAGGTTTGGAGCTTTTATTGGATCCAAAAGTAAAAAAGATTGCTATTGCTGATCCCTCTCATGCACCTTATGGTGTAGCCGCAGTTAATGCACTAAAAAGTCAAAACTATTATGACAAAATTCAAGATCGTTTAGTCTTGGGTGAAAATGTCTCACAAGCTGCTCAGTTTATTCAAACAGGAGCGGCAGAAGTTGGCATTATCCCTTTATCATTGGGTATTTCTGATACGCTAAAAGCACAAGGTGATTTTTTCCTTTTACCATCAGAGTGGCACAACGAAATCATACAAGGCTATGCACTTCTTAAAAATGGTGAGAACAATCCTACGGCACAGAAATTTGAAGCTTTTGTAGGAACACCACAGGCACGTACAATCTTTAAAAGATATGGCTTTGTCCTTCCAGGTGAACTATGAATCGTTTGCGTGCACGAATCAGTCATATCCAAACCTATGAAGGGATATCACGCATCCTTTTAAACTATCATGAACAAACGCTCACAGCAATTACCTTAGAACTTCCCTCTTTTGCAAAAGAGGGAAGTGAAGTGTATATCTGTTTTAAGGAGACAGAAGTAGGTGTTGCTAAAGGAACTTGCAACAATATCAGTTTCTCAAATATCTTTGAGTGCCACATTGAAGTATTAAACAAAGGAGTGATACTCTCTACCATTAGAGCAACACATCATTCTCATACATTAGGCTCAATCATTACAACCGCAGCTATAGAACGTTTGAATTTACAGGTAAATGATCTAATAAACTTTTTCGTTAAAGCAACTGAATTATCGCTTGAGGAGATGGTATGAATGAAATCTTGAGTCCTGCATTTTGGGAACCTTTTGGGCTAACCCTAGAATTGGCATTGATTACAACGATTTTTTTATATCTTGTAGGTATTCCACTTGCTTATTATTTAGCTTTTTCTAAAATACGTTTCAAAGCCATACTGGAAGCTGTCATTGCGATGCCTTTGGTTTTACCTCCTTCGGTGCTCGGTTTTTATTTCCTTCTTATGTTTAGCCAAAATGGATTCTTAGGTGCTATTTGGAAAGAGCTTTTTGGGCATCAATTAGCATTTCATTTTGATGGATTGGTTGTAGGTTCTATTATTTTTAGTCTTCCTTTTATGGTTCATCCACTCTTAAGTGGGTTCAAATCAGTGGATCGTTTTAGTATTGAAGCAGCCCATACAATGGGTAAAAGCCAAATACAAACACTTTTTAGGGTTGTTTTACCTGCAATGAAATCTTCTCTTGCCACAGGTGGCGTCATTTCCTTTGCACATACAGTGGGTGAATTTGGTGTGGTATTGATGATTGGGGGCAATATTAATGGACAAACGAAAGTAGCTTCTATTGCCATTTACAATGAAGTCGAAGCTCTTAATTATACAATGGCGCATAGCTATTCTTTAATTTTGTTTGCCTTTTCGTTTGCCATTTTGTGGTTGGTGTATACGAAATTAGGTAATGAAGTAAAAGCGAGTTTCCATGCTTAAAGTACATCTTTTTAAAAAGCTCCAAGGCGCAACGGGAGTCATTGATTTTGAAGTGAAGTGCGATTTTGAAAAAGGGGTCTTTTGGACAATTTTTGGAGAGTCTGGTATTGGAAAAACGACCTTACTTCGCATGATAGCAGGGCTTGAAACGCCTGATAGTGGAACCATTGAGATGGACGGTGAAGTGTGGTTTGATAGCACTAAAGGGATTAATCTTACTCCTCAAAAACGCCGTGTGGGGTTTGTTTTTCAAAACTATGCTTTGTTTGAACACATGAGTGTTTTGGAAAATCTTCTTTTTGCACAAACCCACAAGGATGCTAAAAAAGCCGAAAAAATCTTACATGTAATGGGATTGGATGTTTTAAAAAATCGCTTACCTTCAACGCTTTCAGGTGGACAAAGACAACGTATTGCCCTTGCGCGTGCCATTGCACAAGAGCCTAAGGTATTGCTTTTAGATGAGCCTCTTTCAGCACTGGATGCCTTGACGCGTTCACGCTTGCAAGATGAACTTAAAAAAACACACGATATTTTTAAACTAGCTACGCTGATGGTTTCCCATGACCGCAGTGAAGTGTTTAAGCTCTCTGATCAAGTTTTATGGCTGAAAGAGGGAAAGATTTTCAATCAAGGCTCACCTAGAAAAGTATTTCTTTCTCAACACAGTACCAGTAAATTTGCCTTTGAGGGAGAGGTTTTAGATTGTGAAAAGCGTGATAGCATTTATGTTGCAACCATCGGCATTGGTAACACAATCGTCGAAGTTGTTTTAGATGAAAGTGAGGCTATTAACCTAACCGTTGGAACAAGTGTGAGTGTAAGCACAAAAGCATTTGCACCTATTGTAAAAATCATCTAATGAAAAAAGAATCCTTGCACACACACGTACCTTTTAAATCTTTCTTAGGTGGGCTCTCTGTTTCAACCTTAGGTGGTTTAATAGGTCTTGGTGGTGCAGAATTTCGGTTACCTCTTTTAGTAGGGTACTTTGGATTTAGTACCTTGTTAGCCATTATGATGAATAAGCTAACTTCCCTTGCAACGGTTCTTTTCTCATTAATATTTCGCGTTTATTATACAGGAGCTATGGATCTTTACGCCAATATTAGCACCGTCATTGTTCTATTAATAGGTTCAATGATAGGAGCATGGGTTGGTGCACATTATGCCTGTTTACTTCACGAACGCTTTTTAAATAAGCTCATTGCTTTTATTTTAGTCATTTTATCCCTTAGTATGATAAGCTCGCATCTGTATGTTATTGAACTCTATCCAACAATGGTATTGACAGGACTGAGCTTACAAGGTATTGGAGTTATAGCAGCTATTTTAGGTGTTGCAGGAGGTGAGTTTTTAATTCCTACCCTGATGTTACTGTATGGGTTTGATATGAAAATAGCAGGCACTTTATCGCTTTGTATCTCTTTGCCCACTATGATAGTTGCATTTATTCGTTATTCTCGAAATCAGGTTTTTTCTCAGTTGAAAGAGCACAAGAAATTTATTCTATTTATGGTCATAGGTTCTTTTGCAGGCTCACTCATAGGCGCATATGCTCTTCAGTTTATTCATTCAGAGTGGCTTGTATGGATTTTGGGCATCATTTTAATGCTATCTGCAATTAAAGTATTCTCTCACAGTAAAAAATCATCCTAAAAGAGTTATAATTTTTTATTCCTCGTTGTGATAGGTTTTAAATGATGTACTCACTTATAGCAATTTTTACAGGTGCTGGTTTTGGAGCACTACTTCGTTGGTTTTTAGGCATGAAACTCAATAGTTTCTATCCTTCACTTCCATTAGGAACATTAGGGGCTAATTTATTAGGTGGCTACATGATAGGATTAGCCATTGCTTTTTTTAGTAACAATACATCACTTTCTCCTGAATGGAGACTTTTAATCATTACAGGCTTTTTAGGAGGCTTAACAACGTTTAGCACCTTTAGTGCAGAGATGGTTGTGCTTATCCAGGAACAAAAACTCACAACACTTTTTATAGGCTTAGCTTTACATGTAGGCGGTTCACTTATCATGACGCTTTTAGGCTTGGCAACATTTTCATTACTCACACACAAAAGAATTGCATGAAAGGGTATCAACTTGTCTTTTCCACCCTCCAAAATCGACAACACCACAGTGGGGAGAATCTGATTGAATGGTTTGAAAAAAGTGCTCAATCTTTGGGCATTCAAGGAATTACGGTTGTGAATGCCAGTAAAGGAATTGGACGAGATGGTAAATGGCACTCTGCCTCTTTTTTTGAGTTAGCAGAACAACCCATTGAGTTGATTATGAATGTTACAGAAGCAGAATGCGAAGCACTCTTTACATTTTTAAAAGAGCAAAACCAGCAGATTTTTTACACCAAATGTGCGATTGAATATGGTGTAATCTAATGGAAGATATTAATAAAAATATTGTAGCCTTAGGTGCAAATAGCTTCTTCACTGATTTTGCAACAGAAATGATTCTCCCTCTCTTACCGCTTTTTTTAGAACGATTCTTACATGCCACAAAATCTGATATTGGAATGATTGAAGGGTTCGCGGAACTTGGGGTAGCGATGCTCATTGCTTTTTCAGGATTTTTGTCCGACAAATTGGGGCATCGAAAAATGCTAACGATTATAGGCTATGGGTTTTCAAATCTAATTAAGCCTTTGGCATATTTTGCAAGTAGTGCACTGATGGTTGGTATGGTAC